>NZ_JBJGZD010000032.1:0-47151 GCF_054050335.1 Geodermatophilus sp. SYSU D00698 | reverse complement strand
CCCCCCCCCCCCCCCCCCCCCCCCCCCCCCCCCCCCCCCCCCCCCCCCCCCCCCCCCCCCCCCCCCGGGGGAGCGCGCTCAGTGCTGCTGCTGGGCGCGGGCGACCAGCCGCTGGCCGAGCGAGCCGGCCTGGCTGTCGGTGAGCAGCTGGGTCTGCGACTCGACCAGCCGCAGCACCGCCGGGTCCTCCCGCGCGATCTCGGAGGACTGCAGCAGGATCGTGCCCTTGCCGGTGAAGTCGTACTGCCGCTCCTCCCCCGAGGCGCGGCCGAGCGCACCGGTGAGCGCGCCGAGGAAGCTCTGCGTCATCCACTGGGCGTCGTGGTGCACCGACGGCGCGGGGCAGTCGGCCCAGCCGAGCAGCGCCTCGGGGTCGGCCCGGAACGGCGGCTCGACGAAGATCACCGGCCCGTTGGACGAGGCGATGAACTTCCCCGTCCCGATGAGGGTGACGAAGCCCGGGACGATCGACTGCTTGAGCTCCAGGTCCTTGGAGAACGCGCAGAGGTTGCTCGCCTTGATCGTCAGGTTGCCGTCGTCGAGGTCGTAGGAGTTCAGGTCGAACCCGCGGTCCCCGATGAGCACCTTGCCGTGGCCCCGGGCGACCACCCAGTCCTGCACGTAGACCGGGCTGGAGAACCGGTGGGCCACCCACGCCTGCACCGAGGAGTACTCGCTGACGGCGTCGAACTGGACGTTGCCGTAGTACGCGAGCATCGCGCCCTTGCTCATGAACCACTCGCCGTTCAGCGCGATGCAGAACACGTAGGGGTTGACGTTGTCGTCGTCGGGCAGCGACTGCGCGGTCAGCGTGCTCGGCACGCCGGCCGGCGGCCCGGCGGGGGGCTGGCCGTACCCGGGCGGCGGGGGCTGCCCGTAGCCGGGCTGCGGCGGCTGCCCGTACCCGGGCTGCGGCTGGCCGCCGTGGGGCGGCTGCCCGTACCCGGGCTGGCCGTACCCCGGCTGTCCGTAGCCGGGCTGCGGGGGCGGGCCGTACCCGGGCTGGGGCTGGCCGCCGTAGGGGTTGCCGCCGCCGTAGGGGGTGTTCGGCGGGTAGGTCATGGTCGCCGTCCTCAGAACTTCTGCTCGCTGGCCTGCACGTACACCGTGCCGTGGCCGCTGATCCTCAACTGGAAGGCCTCACCGGAGCCGCGGCCGACCACGTCGCGGAGGCCCACCTTGGCCGCGAGGTCCACGGAGAGCTGGCCGACGTGGCCGACGTAGGCCTGCGGGTCGACGCCGACCTGCTGCCCGCCCAGCTGCAGGGGGAAGGCGCCGCCGTGGGCGAGCAGCGCGACCGACCCGCGGCCGTGGACGTTGGTGGTGAACAGGCCCTGCCCGGTCATGGCGCCGCCGATCGCGGACCTCAGCCCGCCGGAGCCGAGGAACTGCACGCTGGTCTGCAGGTTCGCGTCGTGCGCGAGCAGCCGGTCGGCCTCGCAGACCAGCGGCGCGCCACCGTCGAGCTCGAGGACGGTGACGTGCATGCCCTTGTAGCCGTAGAGCACCTGGCCGCTGCCCTCGGTGGCCATCATCGGGTTGGACTCCCCCGACATCGCCGCGCCGACCATGCCGCCGATGCCGCGGCCCTGGCCGTGCACCGGGCGGAAGGTGACCTGCCCGGAGTAGCCGAGCATCGCGCCGCGGCGGGCGAGCACCGGGTCGGCCGGGCCGACGTGCGCGCGCACGACCTTGCTGTTGACGGTCTCGAACGGCACGGCTCAGCGCTCCGAGGACTGGACGAGCACCAGGCCGTGCCCGGTGAAGCGGAGGGAGAAGGGCTCGCCGGAGCCCTCACCGACGAGGGACTTCCACGAGACGCCGCTGACCAGGTTCATCGACAGCCGGCCGCGGGAGCCGACGTAGGCGTCGGGGTCGACCACCAGGTCCGTGCCGGGCGCGACCTCCAGCGCCATGACCGGGCCCTCGGACACGATCGCGACCTGGCCCTGCCCGGTGACGGTCGTGGTGGCCAGGCCCTGGCCGCTGGTCACGCCGCGCAGGCCGGAGAACTCGACGTCGAGGCGCAGGTGCTCGGTGTGGGCGAGGATGTGCTCGCTCTCCACGGTGAGCGTGTCGCCGGCGAGGTCGACGACGAGCACGTCCATCGCGTCCTTGGCGAGGTACACGCGGCCGTGCCCGGTGCAGTCCATCAGCGAGATGCTCTCGCCGGCGACGGCCCGCTTGAGGGCGGCGCGCATGCCGCCGCCCCCGCCCATCCCGGAGCTCTTGAAGTCGACGTCGCCCTCGAAGGCGACCATCGAGCCGCTGGCGGCCCGGATGCGGTCCCCGTGCAGGTCGGCGTGCAGGACGCGTTTCTGGGCGGTGAGCTGTGCCAACGACGGACCTCTCGGTGCGGGGACGGGAACCGGGCGGACCGTATCCGGCTCCCCCGCCCCGCGGTAGGCCACCCGCCGCGACGCGCGGCGGCCCCGGGGCGGGCGCCCCGGGGCCGCTGGGTGGCCTGCGGTCAGCTCTGGCCGGCGGGCACCTCGTCGCGCTCGCCCGGCCGGTCGGCGGCCGCGACCTCGGCGCGCTCCCGCCGCGAGACGACGATGCTGCTGATCACGGCGGCGACGATGAACAGCAGGCCGGTGAGGCCGGTGACGTACTCGCTGATGTGGAACCGCAGCTCGAGGATCATGATCGCGGCGAGGAAGCCGATGGCCCACATCGCGCCGTGCTCCAGGTAGCGGTACTCGTCGAGGGTGCCCTTGTCGACCATGTAGATGGTCAGCGACCGCACCCAGAAGGCGCCGATGCCCAGGCCCAGCGCGATGATGAAGATGTCGCTGCTGATGGCGAACGCGCCGATGACGCCGTCGAAGGAGAACGACGCGTCGAGCACCTCGAGGTAGAGGAACGCGGCGGCACCGGCGCCCGCGACCGCCTTGGTGGCGGTGCCACCGGCACCGTTGCCCGCCGTCTGCCCGGTCGGGGTGACGTCGTCGTCCTCGTCGTCGGTCTCCGGGGCCTCCATGAGCTCGTTGAGCCCGCCGATGAGCAGGTAGGTGAACAGGCCCGCGAGCCCGGACATGAGCACCGTGGCGTACTTGTCGTCGTCGGCGATCTGCGAGCCGACGTAGATGACCGCCAGGGCGATGACGATGGCGAGGTAGGGCAGCTTGCCGGCCTTGGCCAGCGGCCGCTCCAGCCACGACAGCCAGTGGATCTCCCGCTCCTCGTCGAAGAGGAAGTTCAGGAAGATCATCAGCAGGAAGATCCCGCCGAAGGTGTAGATCGCCTCGGCCGCGGCCTCGACGTTCTCCGCGTAGGCCTCCTGGTCCGACAGCGCCAGGTCCCACACCTCGGGGATGGACAGCTGCGCCGTCACCGAGACCAGGACGATCGGCAGCAGCAGCCGCATGCCGAACACGGCGATGAAGATGCCGACGTAGAGGAACAGCTTCCGCCACAGCGGGCTCATGCGGCGCAGCACCTTGGCGTTGACCACGGCGTTGTCGAAGGACAGGCAGACCTCGAGCACGCCGAGGACGGCGACGGCCAGCAGGGCCGCCGGCCCGCCGAAGAACACGGCGGTGACGAGCGCGGCCACCGTCAGACCGACGGAGAAGCCGAAGTAGCGGAGCATCAGGTGTTCCTCTCCGCCGCCCGGGGGGTCAGGCGACGACGACGACAGGGACGAGCGGGCCGGACCGGGCGGGAGGCGGGCCGGTGGTCCAACGGACCCCGGCGGGTCCCGGTTCCCGCCGGCCCGCGGCGGGGCGGCGGGAGCGGGGCCTTCAGCGGACCGGGCGGCGCCGGCCGCCCGTGCCCACGTGCGCGGTCCCGGCGTGGTATCCACGGGCCTCCGGACCGCGCAGGTGCCGGACCGCCCCGCCGGACGCGGGCCACGGCGAGGGGAGGCGGTCGTGAGCGCACCCGGCGGCACCTCCTGGTGGCGGCGCGACCGCGACGCCCCCCGGCGGGAGGCCGCGGCGGCGCGGGAGGCCGCGGCCGCGGCGATGCTGGAGCTGGACGCCGCGCTGGCCGACCTCCCGGACGCGGTCGCCGCCGCGGAGGAGGCGGGTCCGCCCGCGGGTGGGCGTCGGGCTCACCACCGCATCCCCGCCCCCGACTCCTTGACCCGCGACTGGCGGGACCTCTCCACCCACGCGGACGCCGTCATCGGACACTACCTGCAGGCGCTCTCCGGCCACGACCCCGCGGCGGACGCCGAGCCGGGCGCGGCCCGCGCCGCCGCCGCGGAGCTGGGCGCGGCGGCCGCCGCGCTGCGCGAGGTGCACGGCCAGGTCCAGCGCTTCCGCGACCAGTACGGCGAGGTCCTCGCCGCCGCCTCCCGCGCCCGCGCCGCGGCCGCCCGCGCGGTGTCCGCGACCCGCGACGCCGTGGCGACCGCCCGCGCGGCACTGGACGCCGCCGGCGCGGCCGGGCTGGCCGACCCCGGGCTGGACGGCGTCCTCGCCGACGCCGAGCGCCTCGCCGCCGGTGCCGCCGCCGACCTGGCCGCCCGGCGCGCCGCGCCCGCGCTGGACGCCGCCGAGAAGGGCCGCCGGGAGGCCGAGGCGGCGGCCGCGCGGGCGCGGGCGCTGCCGGAGCGGGCCGCGGAGGTCCGCCGCGGCGCCGCCTCCGTCCGCACCCGCCGCGAGGCGCTGGGCACCCGGCACGAGCGCCTGGCGCCGGTGATGAGCGAGCTGCGCCGCCGCTACCCGCTGACCGCGTGGTCCGACGTCGAGCGCGCGCCGCAGCGGGCCGCCGAGGCGCTCGCCGAGGCCGACGAGGCGCTGACGGCGCTGGAGGGGGCGCTCGGCGCGCCGGTCCTCGACGTGCCCGCGGCCGCCGCGCTGCTGGCCCGGGTGCGGGCGGCCGCCGGCCGGGTCGACGACGAGGTGCGCGCCGCGACCGGGCGGCTGCAGCGGCTCGACGCCGTCGCCGCCGACCCCGGGTCGCTGCTCGGCGAGGTGCAGCGCGCCGTCGTCGACGCCCGCCGGTTCCTCGGCGGGCTGCCCGAGGAGCGGGCCCGCCGCTTCCGCCGCACGTTCGAGGACCTCGCCCGGCGGCTGCCGCCGCTGGAGGAGGCGGCCCGGAGCCGCCGCCCGGACTGGGGTGCGGTGCTGCGCGAGGCGCAGTCGATCGAGGACGGCCTGGACCGGCTGGTGCGGACCGCGCGGGCGGACTAGCCCGCGCGGTCGAGCAGCCAGCGGACGATCTCCTCGCCCGCGGCGGCGCCGCTGGCCGCGGTCACCGCGACCCGCGCGCCGGTCCAGCCCTGCTCGTGCAGCTCTCCGTGCGCGGGGCGGACGGCGGCGTCGGCGGCGAGCAGCATCGGCGCGTCGAGCAGGCTGTCGCCGGCGCACAGCAGCCGCGGCGCGGGCCCCTCCCCCGCCAGCAGCCGGCGCAGCCGGAGCAGCCCGGCGGCCTTGGACAGCCCGGCGGGGACGACGTACACCTTGCGGCCCTGCACCGACAGCGTCGCCCCGGCGGCGGCGACGGCCGCGCCGGTCCCGTCGAGCCAGTCCTGCGGGATCGCCTCGCGGGCGTGCGCGACCAGGTAGCAGAACAGCCCCTCGGCGGCGCGCACGGTGCGCACCCACGGTTGCCCGGCCACCGCCTCGAGCAGGCCGAGAAGCTCCGGCAGCGGCGCGGCCTGCGCGGCGGTCGCCGCCGCCCAGTCGTCCCACCCCGGGTCGCGGACGCCGTCGGCGAGCAGCACCCCGCCGTTGGCGCACAGCGCGTACCGCGGGACGACGGGCAGCCGCACCCGCCCGTACTGCGCCACGGTGCGGGTGGTGACCGGGACCAGCAGCGCCCGCCCGGCCAGCTCGGCGAGCAGCCGCCACGACGCCGGCGTCGCGTGCGACAGCGGGGCGCCGTCGAGGTGCTCGACGACCTCCAGCCCCTCGGTCGTCCCCGCCGCGGCCGCCGAGTAGATGAGCGTGCGGTCGAGGTCGACGGCGGCCAGCGTCGCCGTGAGGACCGCGGTCACCGGCCCACCGGCCGGATCAGGCCGACGCAGGAGTACGGCAGGTCCGGCACCTCGACCAGCGGCACGCCGCGGGCCCGGGCCAGCGCGGCGACGTGCCGCAGGTCCTCGGCGCGGTCGGGGCGGACCAGCACCTGCCAGGGCACCCGGCGCAGCAGCACGCGCGTCGTCTCCCCCACCCCGGGCTTGACCAGGTTGACGTCGGCGATGCCGTGCTCGGCGGCGATCCGCTCCACCGCCGCCCACCCGACCCAGGTCGGCCGGCGGTCGGCCGCGGGGACGTCGTCGGCCGGCGGCCGCGCCGGGAACGCGGCCGCGACGGTGTCGACGAACAGCGCGGAGACGTCGGCGCCGGCGAGCTCGGCGTAGTACTTGGCGCCGTGGAACATGCCGGGGCCGATGAGGTCGTCGCGCAGCACCGTCCGCGACACCAGCCCGGACACCGTGCTGTTGAGGCAGGCGCTCGGGATGAGGAAGTCGTCGCGGGTGCCGTACAGCTCGGTGCACAGGCCCGGGTCGGCGAGGACGGCGAGCCGGTCGTCGAGGGCGGCGTCCTCCGGGTGCGCGGCCCGCCAGCCGGCGACGGCCTCGGTAAGCTGCCGCTGGATCGCGCCCTTGCCGGTCCAGCCGTCGACGAAGCGCACCGCCGACGCCGGGTGCCGGGCGAGCACGTGCGCCGTCGCGACCTGGTCGATGCCGCGGCCGCGGATGATCGAGACGGTGTAGTGCGGCACCGCGACGCCGCGGGAGGCGAGGAACCAGCGGCGCAGCAGCACGCCGATCGGCGTCCCGGCGCGGGCCAGCGACACCAGCACCGGCGTCTGCCCGTGCGCGGCGGCGGCGTCCCAGACCAGCTCGCCGACCCGGGCGACGGCGTCGGCGAGCCGCCCGGCCGACTGCTCCAGCGCGGCGGTGAACAGCGCCAGGTAGTCGTCGTCGGGCTGGTACTCGACCGGCAGCATCTCCGAGTAGTGGGTGCCCGACTGGATCGCCTCCTCGCGGTCCTCGGTGCCGCGCTCCAGCGCGACCGACGACAGGTCGGTGAGCAGCCAGGTCACCTCCTCGGGCGCGTAGGAGCCGAACCGGCCGGGGACGGCGGGCGCGAGGCGGGCTCCGAGCGCGGTCATGGGGCCGGCTCCGCGAGCGGCACCGTCACCAGGTGCACGGCGCGGGCGGCGAACGGGCGCAGCGCCTGCACCATCGGCGCGCAGTCCTCCGCCGGGGCGTCCACGACCACGACCACGTCGTCGGCGCGCTGGTCGGCCCAGCGGCCGTCCGCGGGGACGGCGGCGGGGTCGGCCAGGTTGTGCACGCGGGAGACGCGGGCGGGCTCGTCGGGCGCGGGGAAGGACAGGCTGCGGCGCAGGGCGTAGCCGGGGTCGTCGGCGGCGTGCACGGGGCTCCGGGTGGTCGACTGGGTGGTGACGGGGACGCCGGGCAGCCGCCCGGCCAGACGCGCCGCGACCACGGTGGGCGCGTGCATGAGCTCCTCGGTGCCCAGCACCAGCACCCCGCGGCTGCCGGCCAGCTCCGGCGCGAGCGCGGCCGCGACGGCGTCGGCGGCGGCGGCGAGCCGGGCGCTGCCGGCGGGGGTCAGGCCGTGGCGGGCGGTGGTCGGGACGCCGGCCGGCCACAGGCCGGCGTGCGTCCGGACGGCGCCGGGCGCGCCGGCCGGGACCGGCGCCGGGCCGGGCAGGGCGGCGCGGGCGGCCGCGGCCCGGTCGAGGACGTCGGCGGGCAGGGCGAGCTCCGTGGTGAGGACGGCGGCGACGTCGACCCGCACGCCCAGGGCCTGCGCGCGCCCGGCGAACGCGGCGCGGGCGGCCGGGGTGCGCGCGTCGAGCAGCGCGGCGACGACGTAGCGCGCGCGCGGCCAGCGGGCGTGCAGCTCGGCGACGGTGTTGAGCGCGGTGCGGCCGGAGGTGAGCTCGTCGTCGACCAGCACCAGCGGGCCGGGCGCGTCCAGCGTCACCGGCCCGGCCGGCTGCAGGGCGTGCGCGACCGCGTGCGAGTGCTCCTCCTCGAACGCGGCGGCCACCGGCACGCCCGGGTGCACGCGGCGGGTGGTGTGCAGGTAGGCCGCGCCGAGCCGGTCGGCGGCGGCGTGGCCGAGGCCGGTCGCCGTCTCGCAGTAGCCGATGACCAGGCCGGGGGCCTCGCCGTCCAGGACCGCGGCGACGGCGTCGCCCACCGCGGCCCCGGCACCGAGGACGGCGGCCGGTGCGACCGGCACGTGCTTGCCGAGCACGCGGGAGACGACCAGGTGCGCCCGGCGCGGGTTGTCCCGCAGCGCCAGGCCGCACAGGTCCGCGAAGCGGGCGGCGTCGGCGGCGGTGACGTCGAGCAGACGGGAGACGGTGCCGCCCAGCCAGGCGGCACCGGGGAGGGTCGCGGTCACGCGTGCTGCGCCTCCCCGCCGGCGAACACCTCGGCCAGCCGCCGCTGCCCGGCGGACAGCAGGTCGACCAGCGCGGCCTCGTCGGCGACGACGCCGTAGACCGCGGCGCGGCGGCTGATCAGCTCCGCCCACAGCGCGTGCGGGCCGATCTCGTTCATCCGCCCGTTCCCGGACACCGCGATGCCGCCCTGCCCGCGGGCCATGAGGATCTCGAGGGCGTCGTCGTACTCCGAGCGGGAGACGGTGAGCAGCGCGTTGACCACCGAGACGTGCGCCGGGTGGATGACGGTCTTGCCCAGCACGCCGTTGGCCTTGTCGAGGGTGACCTCGCGGATCAGCCCGTCGAGGTCGCCGGCGATCATCCGCTGCCGCAGACCGCCCTCGTGCTGGTCGCTGAACGGCGTCTGGCGCAGCTGCGGCTTGAACAGCCGGGGGCCCGGGATGTGCTCCCAGACCGCGCCGGTGACCACGTGCTCGCCGCCGCGGGTGAAGGTGTTGACCACGTCGGCCAGGCAGTCCCGGACGACGGCGACGTCCCAGATCGTGGTGTCGCGGTCGCGGCGCAGGCCGAACAGCCCGGACAGGTCGGTGCCACCCACCCGAAGGCACAGCACGGACTCGCGGTGCGCCTCGACCACCGCGGCCAGCGCGCCGAGCGCCTCGGCGCGGGTCTCCCGCCAGGCGAGGTCGGGCGTCTCCAGGATCGGCATGCCGTACAGCGGCTGCCCCAGCACGGCGGCGACCTCCTCGACCGCCGCGAGCATCGGCGCGAGCGTGGCGCCGGTGGCCTTGGGCAGGCTGAACCCGGTCAGCCGCGCCAGCGCCGGCCCGGCGGCGCGGGCCACCGAGCGGATCTGCTCGGGCGTGCGCACCCGCACGAACAGCAGCGGCAGCGCCGGCTGCTCCCCCTCGGCGGCGCGCCGGTCGACCCGCTGCAGCGCGGCGACGACGTTGGCCTCGGCGTCGGGGACGGCCGCGTGCGGGATGGCGTCCTCGAGGCACCAGACCATGCTCGTGGCGCCGACCGCGGCCGCGCGGGCGGCGTCGGCGTCCAGCGCCGGCCGCGTGCCCGGGCTGTAGAGCGTGGCGCCCAGGGCCAGCGCGAGCATGCCGCGCGGCGTCGCCGGGCCGACCTCGCCCGGGGGGACGGCGAACAGCTGCTCGCGCTCGCCGTCGGTCAGGTGGGAGAAGTGACGCACGGTCGGTCCCTCCTGCTGGGCGGTCACCGGAGCAGGCCCTGGGCGCGCGCCCGGCGCAGCCAGTCGGGGTACTCGGTCATGAGCCGGTCGAACAGCGCGTCGTCGCTGATCGGCCGCCGGCCCATGAGGTCGCCCTCGCTGACCGCGAAGAAGTCGGCGTTGTCGGTGTAGCGGCCCTCGAGGTCGTCCAGTCGCTGCAGGTAGCTGAACTGCCGCTCCGGGCCGATGCCCATGAACTGCCAGAACACCGGCTCGAAGGACGCCGCCTTGAGCTGCTTGGTCGCGACCGACTTGTCGCTGGGCGCGCCGTCGGTCAGGAACATGACGTAGACCGGCACCTGCGCCGGCTGCGGCTCCACCCGGTCGCGGCTGTCGCCGAAGTAGGCCTTGCGCACGGCGGCCATCGCCGCGCCGTAGCGGGTGTCGTACTCCAGCCGGTACTGCCGAGTGAGGTCGGCGATGTACTGCTGGTGGCCCTCCAGGCGCAGGCCCGGGGGCTGGTGCACGTCCTTGCCGAACAGGAAGACGTCGACGACGCCGTCGTCGTCGAAGCGCAGGCCGAGGGCGAGGACCCGCTCGGCCAGCCGCTGCACGGCGCCGGTGCGGTAGAGCTCGGCCATCGAGCCGGAGATGTCGAGGACCAGCGCGACCCGGGCGGTGTGCTCGCCGAGGCCGCGCTTCTCCAGGCTGACGCCGGCGGTCTTGACCAGCGAGAGCATCTGCGGGGCCGAGGACGACAGCTTCTTCTCGAGGTCGACCAGCCGCTTCTTCTCCATGCTGACCGGAGGAGCGGCCGGCGGCGGGGCCGCGGCGGGCGCTGCAGGGGCGGCGGCCACGGGGGCGGGCTCGTCGTCGACGCTCACGCCGACGTCGGTGGCCATCCCGGCCAGGCCGGTGGTGAAGCCCTGGCCGACGGCGCGCACCTTCCACTCCGCGCCGCGGCGGTAGACCTCGGCGAACACCAGTGCGGTCTCGGGGCCCGCGGCGAGCTCGCAGCGGATCGCGGGCACCGGGGCGCCGTCGGCGGCCACCTCGACGGCGAGCCCGGACAGCCCGCCGAAGGTGCCCGCGCCGTCGAGGGAGGCGCCGATGACGACCTTCTCGACGTCGGCGGGCAGCGCGGCCGGGTCGATGCGGACCTGGTCGACGGTGGCGCCGCCGCGGGCGGTCTTGCCGAGGTGGCGCACCGCGCCGCCGGCGCCGCTGGGCTGGTTGTAGAAGACGAAGTCGTCGTCGCTGCGGACCCGGCCCGCCGCGGTGGTGAGGAACGCCGACAGGTCGGCGTCGACGCCGGGGGCCGGCGTCCAGGTGAGCGTGACGACGACGGGGCCGGTCAGGCCGGCCTGGGCCAGCCCGACGTTGCCGCCCCGGGTGAGGACGTGGACCACTCCGGTGCCGCTCAGACGGACCCGGCGGCGGCGGTCACGGGGCGGGTGCGGTCGGGCATGACGACGGGGACCTCCGGCTTCTCGGGGGCTGGTGCTTCTCGGGGCGGGTACGGGCAGGGCGGGACCCCGGCGGGCGGGGTCCCCGCACCGCCGGGGTGCCGGGCCCGGACGGGCGTCCGGGCCCGGCGGGGATCAGCCGACGTTGACGCCGAAGTCCTGGGCGATGCCGCGCAGGCCGGAGGCGTAGCCCTGGCCGACGGCGCGGAACTTCCAGTCGGCGCCGTTGCGGTAGAGCTCGCCGAAGACCATGGCGGTCTCGACCGAGGCGTCCTCGGTGAGGTCGTAGCGGGCGATCTCCTGGCCGTTGGCCTGGTTGACCACGCGGATGAACGCGTTGCGGACCGCACCGAAGTTCTGCTTGCGGTTGTCGGCATCGTAGATGGACACCGGGAAGACGATCTTGTCGCAGGTCGGCGGCACGCCGGCCAGGTTCACCTGGATGACCTCGTCGTCGCCCTCACCCTGGCCGGTGAGGTTGTCACCGACGTGGACGACCGAGCCGTCCGGGCTGCGGAGGTTGTTGAAGAAGACGAAGCCCGAGTCGTCGGGGGTGACCTTGCCGTTGGCGTCGAGCATGATCGCCGACGCGTCGAGGTCGAAGTCGCCCCCGGAGAACGTGTTGACGTCCCAGCCGAGGCCGACGTTCACCGCGGTCAGGCCCGGCGCCTCCTTGGTCAGCGAGACGTTCCCGCCCTTGGAGAGGCTGACACCCATCAGTTGGACTCCCATGTCACCGTCGGGGAGCGCAGCGGCGGTCGCCGCTGCACCGGACACCGGATGGACCGGCGCCGCCGGGGGACGCGGGCGGAGTGCCCGGCGCGTCCCCCGGCACCGCTGCGCGGGGTGCCGGTCGGGCACCCAGCGGAGCGGACGTGTCCTGGATCGTGCCGCACGATCACCGGGAGCAACAGGCACACCGGCGTCGTCGGCCTGCCGTCCTCCCGGTGGTCACCCGCGCGTCACCCGGAGCGGCCGTCCGTGCGCTGCGCCGGCGCCGCGGCGGGGCGCTCACCCGGCTCGTGCGGCACCGTCGGCACGCCGGTCTCCCCGGCGACCGCGGCGGCTCCCCGCCCGGCCTCGGCGTGCGGCACGGCCTCGCGGGCGTCGCGGCGGCTGCGGGCCAGGCTCGCGACCGTGGTGACCAGCAGGGTGACGACGATGACCGACAGCGACAGCCAGGTCGGGATCTCCGGGATGGCCGTGACGTGCTCGCCGCCGTTGATGAACGGCAGCTCGTTCTCGTGCAGCGCGTGGATCAGCAGCTTGATCCCGATGAAGCCGAGGATGACCGCCAGGCCGTAGTGCAGGTACACCAGCCGGTCGAGCAGGCCGTCGATGAGGAAGAACAGCTGCCGCAGGCCCAGCAGCGAGAAGGCGTTGGCGGTGAAGACGAGGAAGGTCTCCTCGGTCAGCCCGAAGATCGCCGGGATCGAGTCGACGGCGAAGAGGATGTCGGCGCTGCCGATGGCGACCAGCGCGATGGCCAGCGGGGTGATGTGGCGCTTGCCGTCCAGCCGCGTGGTCATCCGGTCGCCGTGGTAGTCCGACGTCGTCGGGATCACCCGGCGGACCAGCCGCAGGAAGCCGTTCTCCTTGAACTCCTCGTCCTCGTCCCCGCCGGCCCGCGCCTGAGCGACGGCGGTGTAGATGAGGAACGCGCCGAACAGGTAGAAGACCCAGCTGAAGTTCTCGATCGCCGCGGCGCCGAGGAAGATGAAGACGGTCCGCAGGACCAGGGCGAACGCGATGCCGAACAGCAGCACCTTCTGCTGCAGCTCCCGGGGCACCGCGAAGCTGGCCATGATCAGGACGAAGACGAAGAGGTTGTCGACCGACAGGCTCTTCTCGGTGATGTAGCCGGCGAAGTACTCCCCGCCGTACGTCCCGCCGGCGAAGATCCACACGCCGATGCCGAACAGCACCGCGATGGCGACGTAGACCGCCGACCAGGTCGCCGCCTCCTTCAACGACGGGGCGTGCGGCGTCCGCACGTGGCCGACGAAGTCGAAGACGATCATGGCCACGATCGCGGCGATCGTGATCGCCCAGACGAAGAAGGGGACGTCCAAAGTGGTTACCTCCGGTCCACTGGCAGCAGTCAGCACCGGAGGTCTCTCCCACCGGCCGCGACAGCGGCCGGCCGGTGGCGCCGGGGTACGCGTACCCGTGCTGACGACGCCACCGCGGGCGGGATACTCCCCTCCACGGCTCCGCGGGCACGGCACAGCGCACCCGGCGGAGTCACAGGGCAGAACGGACGAGGGGCGCCCGGGGTTCCCGGACGCCCCTCTCCCCGTCGGCCGGGGTCAGCTCACCCCTGCGGCGCGGCCAGGTAGGCGGCGCGGGCGGCGGTCAGCAGCGCCGCCCGCTCGGACGCGTCGAGGTACCCGTCGCGGACCTGGGCGTCGACCGCGGCGGCGTACTGCGCCAGGTAGCCGTCGACCGAGCCGTAGCGCTGCGCCAGCTCGGCCGCGGTGTACGGCTGCCAGCCGCCCCAGTTGCCGCAGACGTCGGTGATCGACGTCGTCCCGACCGGGGCCAGCGCGACCGGGACCGGCCGGCCGAGCGGCACGACGGCGTCGGGGAAGCGCACTCCGCCGACCGGCTGGGCGGTTGCCGGGTCGGTCCGCGGGACCTGCAGCTCGACGCCGGGCAGGTCGTTGAACGACTGCGGGCTCCCGGCCGGCGCCGGCTGCAGGGCGAAGACCGCCGACGGGGGGAGCAGCCGCCGGTCACCCTGACCGGGGTGCCGCACGACCTCGGTCACGTCGGCGAGCAGCGTGCGCAGGTGCGGGGTGTAGGAGATCGGGTTCCGCGGGACGGGCGTGCCGCCGTTGCACCGCAGCTGCCCGAAGACGACGGTGTCGGGGTAGGCGGCGACCCCGGCGTGCGGGGCCGGCCAGTCGTAGCGGACGACGTCGCGCGGGCGGTCGGCGGTCGCGGTGACGCTCGCGCGGAGCCTGTGGTAGTCGGTGTAGGTGGCGACGTCGACGAACAGCGGGTCGCTCTTCGGCCGGGTGAGGACCTGGTCGTGGGTGAGCGGGACGCCGTCCTCGAGCACGTAGGGCCGCTGCGGCGCGTCGCCGGCGAGCTGGTTGACCGCCAGCCAGTTGCCGGCGCCGGAGACGGCGACCGCAGCGTCGTACACCCCGCGGCCCGTGCGGTCGTCGGCGTTGAAGCCCTCGGCGACGAAGGTGTCGACGAACCAGGCGCTCTGGCTGATGCCGGCGAGCACCGAGGCGCGGTAGACCGGCAGGGCGGCCCCCGAGGCCCGCGGCGCGGTGCCCTCGAGCAGCCGGCCGAGGTCGCGCACGATCACCTCGCCGACGCCCTGCGCGGTCGCGGGCACCCCGGGCGAGATGCCGGCCTCCCACTGCACCCGCGCGTAGGACAGGTCCTGGCCGGCGGGCCAGCCGTTGCCCAGGCCGTCGGGGTAGACGGAGCCGACCGGGCTCGCGTCCCCGGCCAGCGGAAAACCCAGCACGGACAGCAGCACGGCGGGCCGGCCGCGGTTCTCCGCCTCGACCAGGACGACGTCGCTGCCGCCCGCGTCGGCGGGGGTGATCAGTTCGAACTCGCTGGTGTAGGGCACCAGGCCGCGGGCGTCCCGTGGCAGCCCGGCGAGCCCGGCGACCTGCTCGCGCGGGTCGACGACGCCGGAGACGGTGCCGGTGGTGCGCGTCCACGCCTCCCCGCCGACGGTGATCGGGGCGCTCGTGGCGCTGACGGCGGTGATCGCCGAGGCCAGCGGCGCAGGGCGCCCGCCGCCGGGCGCGGCCGCCGCCGGGGCGGCCACGCCCACCGACAGGGCCGCGGCCGCGGCGGCGACCAGCCCGCGCCGCAGGCCACGGCCCGGGACACGGCGCGGGGAACGGGAGACGGTCACGCGGAGGACTCCTTCATCCGGGACGGTTGCGGTCCCGAACGTAACGTTCCTGCGACGTGTGTCACACGCGGGGTCGGGATTCCCAGCCCCCTGGCACGGGCCCGCCGCGGGCCTGCGAGCAGTGGGGCCGGGGACCCTTCGTCACGCGTGGGCGGCGTCGAACTGGCGCAGCTCCTTCTTGAGCTCGGCGAGCTCGTCGCGCAGCCGGGCGGCCACCTCGAACTGCAGCTCCCGGGCGGCGGCCAGCATCTGCTCGTTCATCTGCGTGATGAGGTCGGCCAGCTCGGCGCGCGGCAGGCCCTGGACGTCGATCGCGCCGGCCTTGGACCGGCCCTTCGACGACAGCCCCGGCACCGGCGCCTTCCCCCGCGACTGCTGCCGGCCCGACCCGCCGATCAGCTCGGTGGCGGCCTCGGCGTCCTCGGACTCGCGGTAGATGCCGTCGAGGATGTCGACGATCTTCTTGCGCAGCGGCTGGGGGTCGATGCCGTTGGCGGTGTTGTAGGCGATCTGCTTCTCGCGGCGCCGGTTGGTCTCGTCGATCGCCTGCGCCATCGACGGGGTGACCTTGTCGGCGTACATGTGCACCTCGCCGGACACGTTGCGCGCCGCGCGGCCGATGGTCTGGATCAGCGAGGTGGTCGACCGGAGGAAGCCCTCCTTGTCGGCGTCGAGGATCGCCACCAGCGACACCTCGGGCAGGTCGAGGCCCTCGCGCAGCAGGTTGATGCCGACCAGCACGTCGTACTCGCCCTGCCGCAGCTCGCGCAGCAGCTCCACCCGGCGCAGGGTGTCGACCTCCGAGTGCAGGTAGCGGACCTTGATGCCGAGCTCGAGCAGGTAGTCGGTGAGGTCCTCGGCCATCTTCTTGGTGAGCGTGGTGACCAGGACGCGCTCGTCCTTCTCGGTGCGCTCGCGGATCTCGCCGACCAGGTCGTCGATCTGGCCCTTGGTCGGTTTGACCACGACCTCCGGGTCGACCAGGCCGGTGGGGCGGATGACCTGCTCGACGAACTCGCCGCCGGTGCGGCCGAGCTCGTAGGGGCCCGGAGTGGCCGACAGGTAGACCGTCTGCCCGATCCGGTCGGTGAACTCCTCCCACTTCAGCGGGCGGTTGTCCATCGCCGAGGGCAGCCGGAAGCCGTGCTCGACCAGCGTGCGCTTGCGGCTCATGTCGCCCTCGTACATGCCGCCGATCTGCGGCACGGTCACGTGCGACTCGTCGACCACGAGCAGGAAGTCGTCGGGGAAGTAGTCGATGAGGCAGGCACCCGCGCTGCCCGGCGCCCGCCCGTCGATGTGCCGGCTGTAGTTCTCGATGCCGGAGCAGAAGCCGACCTGGCGGATCATCTCGATGTCGTAGGTGGTGCGCATGCGCAGCCGCTGCGCCTCCAGCAGCTTGCCCTGCTTCTCCAGCTCGGCCAGCCGCTCCTCGAGCTCGGCCTCGATGGTGCGGATCGCCCGCTCCATCCGCTCCGGGCCGGCGACGTAGTGGCTGGCCGGGAAGACGAACAGCTCCTGGACCTCGCGCACCACCTCGCCGGTGAGCGGGTGCAGGTAGTACAGCCGCTCCACCTCGTCGCCGAACATCTCGATCCGGACGGCGAGCTCCTCGTACACCGGGAAGACCTCGATCGTGTCGCCGCGCACGCGGAAGGTGCCGCGGGTGAACGCGAGGTCGTTGCGGGTGTACTGCTCGGTGACCAGCGTGCGCAGCAGGTCGTCGCGGTCGCGCTCCTCCCCCACCCGGATGCGCAGCGCCCGGTCGACGTACTCCTCCGGGGTGCCCAGGCCGTAGATGCACGAGACGGTGGAGACCACGACCACGTCCCGCCGGGTGAGCAGGCTGTTGGTCGCCGAGTGCCGCAGCCGCTCGACCTCCTCGTTGACCGAGGAGTCCTTCTCGATGTAGGTGTCGGTCTGCGGGACGTAGGCCTCGGGCTGGTAGTAGTCGTAGTACGACACGAAGTACTCGACGGCGTTGTCCGGCAGCAGCTCGCGGAACTCGTTGGCCAGCTGCGCGGCGAGGGTCTTGTTCGGCGCCATCACCAGGGTGGGCCGCTGGACCTGCTCGATCAGCCACGCCGTGGTGGCCGACTTCCCGGTGCCGGTGGCGCCGAGGAGCACGGTGTCCGTCTCGCCGGAGTTCACCCGCTCCGCGAGGGCCTTGATCGCCGCCGGCTGGTCGCCCGAGGGCTGGAACTCGCTGACGACGCGGAAACGCCCCTGGGTGGGCCGGATGTCGGAGGTCGCGCGCACGGGGACGACGGTACGACCGCCCGGTGACAGGACGCCGCGAGTGACGGGTGGTGATCACGGGACCGACGGGGCGTGTCGCTTGCGGACGCGTCGCCCTCGTGCTCGTGCTCGGCCCCCGGACCCGCTAGCGTGCCCTCCTGCAGGCGCGGTGCCGCGCCGGGGACCAGTGCCACCCGGGATGCCCGGACGAGGTCGGACCCCGGCGCCCCGCGCCTCGGTACCTGGTGTGCCCGGCCCCGCGCCGGGGCGCCGGACCCGCACACGACGCCCTCCGCGGCCTCCGCCGCGGAGGGCGTCGTCGTCCCCGGGCCCCCTGCCGGGCCGCCGCCGTGATGTCCGCCGCGTCAGGTGTGGAGCCGCCCGGTTGGGGCTAAGGAGCCCGCGGGCACCCGTGTGCCCCGACCCCCCTCCGACGGCCGCGGCGGGGGGCCACCGCGCCCTGGACCACCGAGGGGCGCCCGCGCAGGAGGAAACACGTCGATGACCCAGGTGTGGCCTGGAAACGCCTACCCGCTGGGTGCCACGTACGACGGCACCGGGACCAACTTCGCCCTGTTCAGCGAGGTCGCCGAGAAGGTCGAGCTGTGCCTGTTCGACGAGCAGGGCAACGAGGAGCGCATCCGGCTCCCGGAGATGGACGGCTACGTCTGGCACGCGTTCCTGCCCGGCATCCAGCCCGGGCAGCGCTACGGCTACCGCGTGCACGGCCCGTACGACCCGCAGAACGGGCAACGCTGCAACCCGAACAAGCTGCTGCTCGACCCCTACGCCAAGGCGATCGACGGCGCGATCGACTGGGACGAGGCCTGCTTCGGCTACCGGTTCGGCAGCGGCGAGCGCAACGACGACGACTCGGCGCCGCACATGCCGAAGTCCGTCGTCATCAACCCGTACTTCGACTGGGGCGTCGACCGCCCGCCGAAGACCCCCTACAACAAGACGGTCATCTACGAGGCCCACGTCAAGGGCCTGACCATGACCCACCCGCGGATCCCCGAGGAGCTGCGCGGGACCTACGCCGGCATCGCCCACCCGGCGGTGATCGAGCACCTCCAGTCGCTGGGCATCACCGCGATCGAGCTCATGCCGGTGCACCAGTTCGTGCAGGACGACACGCTGCTGCAGAAGGGCCTGCGCAACTACTGGGGCTACAACACGATCGGCTTCTTCGCGCCGCACAACGAGTACGCCCAGGCCACCGACGGCCAGCAGGTGCAGGAGTTCAAGGGCATGGTCCGGACCCTGCACGAGGCGGGCATCGAGGTGATCCTCGACGTCGTCTACAACCACACGGCCGAGGGCAACCACAACGGCCCGACGCTGTCGTTCAAGGGCATCGACAACCGGGCCTACTACCGGCTGGTCGAGGGCGACGAGCAGTACTACATGGACACCACGGGCACCGGGAACTCGCTCAACGTCCGGCACCCGCAGTCGCTGCAGCTGATCATGGACTCGCTGCGGTACTGGGTCACCGAGATGCACGTCGACGGGTTCCGGTTCGACCTCGCCTCCACGCTGGCCCGCCAGTTCCACGAGGTGGACCGGCTGTCGGCGTTCTTCGACCTGGTGCACCAGGACCCGGTGGTCAGCCAGGTGAAGCTCATCGCCGAGCCCTGGGACGTCGGCGACGGCGGCTACCAGGTGGGCAACTTCCCGGCGCTGTGGACCGAGTGGAACGGGAAGTACCGCGACACCGTCCGCGACTTCTGGCGCGGCGAGGACGCCACCATCGGCGAGTTCGCCAGCCGCATCTCCGGCTCGGCCGACCTCTACAAGCACTCCGGGCGCCGGCCGGTGGCGAGCATCAACTTCGTCACCGCGCACGACGGGTTCACCCTCAACGACCTCGTCTCCTACAACGAGAAGCACAACGAGGCCAACGGCGAGGACAACAACGACGGCGAGAGCCACAACCGCAGCTGGAACTGCGGCGTCGAGGGGCCCACCGACGACCCCGAGGTGCTCGAGCTGCGCGCCCGGCAGCGGCGCAACTTCATCGCCTCGCTGATGCTCAGCCAGGGCGTGCCGATGCTGCTGCACGGCGACGAGCTCGGCCGCACGCAGCAGGGCAACAACAACGGCTACTGCCAGGACTCGGAGCTGACCTGGATCGACTGGGAGTCGGTCGACGAGGGGCTGCTGGAGTTCACCAAGCTGGTCACCCGGCTGCGCACCGAGCACCCGACGTTCCGCCGCCGCCGGTTCTTCCACGGCCGGCCGGTGCGCCGGGAGGAGGGCGACCCGGTGCAGGACGTCGCCTGGTTCACCCCGTCCGGCGAGCTGATGAGCGACGAGGACTGGGACGCGGGCTTCGCCAAGTCGCTGGCCATGTACCTCAACGGCCACGGCATCCGGGAGACCGACGAGCGCGGCGAGGACGTCGTCGACGACTGCTTCTACCTGGCGTTCAACGCCCACCACGAGCCGATCGACTTCACCGTGCCGCCGTCGGAGTACGCCGAGGGCTGGACGGTCGTCGTCGACACCGCGGAGCTGGGCGAGGTGGAGCCGGTGCAGGTGAAGGCCGGCGACGTGGTCACCGTGGCCGCCCGCGCCACCGTCGTGCTGCAGGCGGCCCCGTGAGCCAGGCCGACGACGACCTCGAGCGCCGGCGGGCCACCCCCGCGGCGACCTACCGGCTGCAGGTGACCGCCGAGTTCACCCTCGACGACGCCGCGGCCGTGGCCGGCTACCTCGCCGACCTCGGTGTCACGCACGCCTACTCCTCCCCGCTGCTGCGCTCGGCCGCGGGCAGCACGCACGGCTACGACACCGTCGACCACGCGCACGTCGACGAGCCGCGGGGCGGGCAGGAGGGCTTCGACCGGTTCGTCGCCGCGCTGCACGAGCACGGGCTGGGCCTGGTGCTCGACCTGGTGCCCAACCACATGGGCGTGGCCGACCCGGCCGAGGCGCCGTGGTGGTGGGACGTGCTGCAGCACGGGCGCGACAGCGCGCACGCGTCGGCGTTCGACGTCGACTGGGACTTCGGCGGCGGGCGCATCCGCATCCCGGTGCTGGGGTCGGCCGACGACGTCGAGAAGCTCGAGGTCGTCGACGGCGAGCTCCGCTACTACGACAACCGCTTCCCGATCGCGCCCGGCACCGGCGAGGGCACCCCGCAGGAGGTGCACGACCGGCAGCACTACGAGCTGGTCGACTGGCGGCGCGCGGACGCCGACCTCAACTACCGGCGCTTCTTCGCGATCAACACCCTCGCCGGGCTGCGCGTGGAGGACCCGGAGGTCTTCCGGGCCACCCACGAGCTGGTGCTGCGGCTGGTGGCCGACGGCGCCGTCGACGGGCTGCGCATCGACCACCCCGACGGCCTGGCCGACCCCAAGGGCTACCTGGACCGGCTGGCCGAGGCGTCGGGCGGCCGGTGGACGGTGGTCGAGAAGATCCTCGAGCCCGGCGAGGACCTGCCGGAGAGCTGGCGGGCGGCCGGCACCACCGGCTACGACGCGCTGGCCGAGGTCGACGACGTCCTGGTCGACCCGGCCGGCGAGGCGGCGCTGACCGCGCTGGACACCGAGCTGTCCGGCCGGGCGGTCGACTACGGGCAGCTGGTGCACGACTGCAAGCGCGAGGTGACCGACGGGATCCTCGGCTCGGAGGTCGCCCGGCTGGTGCGCGTGATCGGCGAGCTGCCGGGCGTCGACGTGGAGACGGAGAAGGAGGCGCTGGCCGAGCTGTTGGCCTCCTTCTCCGTCTACCGCACCTACCTGCCCGACGGCCGCGAGCACCTCGACGCCGCCGTGGGCGACGTCCGCGACCGCCGTCCCGACCTGGTCGCCGCGGTCGACGCGCTGCACCCGGTCCTGGCGCAGGCCGGCACCGAGGCGGCCACCCGGTTCGAGCAGACCAGCGGCCCGGTGATGGCCAAGGGCGTCGAGGACAGCGCCTACTACCGGTGGGCGCGGTTCGTGGTGCTCAACGAGGTCGGCGGCGACCCGGCGCGCTTCGGCAGCACCCCGGAGGAGTTCCACGAGGCGCAGGCGCGGCGGCTGGAGCGCAAGCCGGAGTCGATGACGACGCTCACCACGCACGACACCAAGCGCAGCGAGGACACCCGGGCGCGCCTGGCCGTCCTCGCCGAGGTGCCGACGGAGTGGGCGGACCTGGTCCGCGGCTGGCTGTCCCGCCACCCGCTGCCCGACCGGCCGCTGGCGCACCTGGTGTGGCAGAACCTGGTCGGCGCGTGGCCGCTGTCCCGCGAGCGGGCGCACGCCTACGCCGAGAAGGCCGCCCGCGAGGCCGGGCAGTCGACGACGTGGACCGACGTCGACGAGGCGTTCGAGGCGCAGCTGCACGCGATGGTCGACGCCGCCTACGACGACGAGGCCACGAACCGCGAGATCGAGGCCTTCGTCGCGCGGATCGGCCCGGCCGGCCGGTCCAACGGGCTGGCGCAGAAGCTGCTGCAGCTGACGATGCCCGGCGTCCCGGACGTCTACCAGGGCACCGAGCTGTGGGACCACTCGCTCGTCGACCCCGACAACCGCCGCCCGGTCGACTACGACGAGCGGCGCGCGCTGCTGGCCCGGCTCGACGGCGGGGAGGTGCCGGAGGTCGACGACACCGGCGCGGCCAAGCTGCTCGTCGTCTCGCGGGCGCTGCGGCTGCGGCGGGACTCCCCGGAGCTGTTCACCGGCTACACCCCCGTGGCGGCCACCGGGTCCGCCGCGCAGCACGTCGTCGCCTTCGACCGTGGGTCCGGGGAGCAGGGCGGCGCGGTGACCGTGGCGACCCGGCTGCCGGTGGCGCTGGCCGCCACCGGTTGGGGCGACACCGCGCTGACGCTGCCGACCGGCGCGTGGCGCGACGTGCTCACCGGCACGCGGGTCGTCTCCGACGCCGGCGGAGCGCCCGTCGGCGAGCTGCTGGCCCGGCTGCCGGTGGCCCTGCTCGTCCGGGACTGAGACGGAGGTCACGGCGGCGCCTGCCGGCGCCGCCGTGACCTGCGGCCCCTGCCGGCGATCTCGTGCGCGCCGCCCGGCACGGGCCGGGCGACACGCCGTGACGGGTGGTGCCGGTGTGCCGTCTCGTGATGCTCCCGTTACCTTTGCGACCGCACGCGGGCCAACCGACTGCCGCGTGCCGGAGCCGGTCCGCCGAACCCCGTCCGCCGGGCTCCGTTCCTCGAGCACAGCCAGGACGGGGGTGGGGGACCCACTTCGGCGCCTGCACCGCGGTCACGGGGGGACCGGACGCAGCGCCTCGGGGTGAAGCCGCACGCCGTGCGGCCGGGGCACCGATCGCTCCGAACCCGACAGCTCACCTCGCAGGCGGCGGATCGGAGATCCCCCATGCGCACGTCCACGTCCCTGCTCCGCCGTGCCCTCGTGACGACCGGCGTGGCCGCGGCCGCGATCGGCGTCACCGCCGGCCCGGCCTCGGCCGCCGCTCCCAACGACTGGGACGCCGTCGCCCAGTGCGAGTCCAGCGGCAACTGGAGCATCAACACCGGCAACGGCTACTACGGCGGCCTGCAGTTCAGCCAGTCCACCTGGGCGGCCTTCGGCGGCACCGAGTACGCCGCGCGCGCCGACCTGGCCACCAAGGCGCAGCAGATCGCCGTCGCAGAGCGCACCCTCGACGTCCAGGGCCCGGGCGCCTGGCCCACCTGCGGCAAGGGCCTGGACCCGGGCGCCCCGGCGGCGGGCTCGCCGGCCGCCGAGCCCGCCGCCGCGCCCGCGCCGGCCGAGCCGGACACGGCCGCCCGGGCCGGGGAGTCCGCCGCCGGGGCCTCCGGCGGCTCGTACACCGTCCGGTCCGGCGACACGCTGGGCACGATCGCCCGGGACCAGGGCGTCGAGGGCGGCTGGAAGGCCCTCTGGTCGGCCAACAGCGGCACCGTCAGCGACCCGGACGTCATCCACGTCGGGCAGGTCCTGCAGCTGCCGTGACCCGGGGCGGCAGCCGGGGGACCCGCTCCCCCGGCTGCCGCTCGCGGTTGACCGCGCCCGCAGCGGGCAAGAGGGACCGGTCAGCCGCACTACCGCTGGGAGGCCCCCGCATGTCCGCACCCGTCGAGTTCGCCGTCTGGGCGCCCGTGCCCGAGCGTGTGCGCCTGCAGGTCGACGGCACGGTGCACGACATGAGCCGCGACGACGACGGCTGGTGGCGGGCCGAGGTCGAGGCCGGCCCGGAGTCCGACTACGGCTACCTGCTCGGCGACGACGACACGCCCCGCCCCGACCCGCGCTCGCGCCGCCAGCCCGACGGCGTGCACGGCCTGTCCCGCCGGTTCGACCCGTCGGCGTACGCGTGGGGCGACACCGCCTGGACCGGGCGCCCGCTCGCCGGCGGCGTCGTCTACGAGCTGCACGTCGGCACGTTCACGCCCGAGGGCACCCTCGACTCGGCCATCGACCGGCTGGGCCACCTCGCCGACCTCGGCGTCGACTTCGTCGAGCTGCTGCCGGTCAACGGCTTCGACGGCACGCACAACTGGGGCTACGACGGCGTCCTCTGGTACACGGTGCAGGAGAGCTACGGCGGCCCCGCGGCCTACCAGCGGTTCGTCGACGCCTGCCACCAGCGCGGGATCGGCGTCATCCAGGACGTCGTCTACAACCACCTGGGCCCGTCGGGGAACTACCTGCCCCTGTTCATGCCGATCTTCTCGGAGGGCGGCGCGAACACCTGGGGCGAGTCGGTCAACCTGTCCGGGCCGGACTCCGACGAGGTCCGCCGCTACATCCTCGACAACGCCCTGATGTGGCTGCGCGACATGCACGTCGACGGGCTGCGGCTGGACGCCGTCCACGCGCTGGTCGACGAGCGCGCCACACACGTGCTCGAGGAGATGGCGCAGGAGGTCGACCGGCTCTCGGTCGCCGTCGGCCGGCCGCTGACGCTCATCGCCGAGAGCGACCTGAACGACCCCCGGGTGGTCACCCCCCGGGTGGCCGGCGGCACCGGCATCCACGCCCAGTGGAGCGACGACTTCCACCACGCGCTGCACGCGACGCTCACCGGGGAGGGGCAGGGCTACTACGGCGACTTCGCCGAGGCCGGGCTCGCCGGGCTGGCCAAGACCCTCACCGGCGCCTTCTTCCACGACGGCACGTGGTCCAGCTTCCGCCGCCGCTCGCACGGCCGGCCGGTGGACACCGCGCGGCTGCCGGGCTGGAAGTTCCTCGGCTACCTGCAGGACCACGACCAGATCGGCAACCGCGCCATCGGCGACCGCGTCTCGGCGACGCTGTCCCCCGGCCTGCTCGCCGTCGGCGCGACCCTCGTGCTGACCGGTCCGTTCACGCCGATGCTGTTCATGGGCGAGGAGTGGGGGGCCTCGACGCCGTGGCAGTTCTTCACCAGCCACACCGACCCGGACATCGGCCGCGCGACGGCCGAGGGCCGCAAGAACGAGTTCGCCGAGCACGGCTGGGACGCCGACGAGGTGCCCGACCCGCAGGACCCGGAGACCTTCCGCCGCTCGAAGCTGGACTGGTCCGAGCCCTCGCGCGAGCCGCACGCGCGGCTGCTGGAGGTGCACCGGACGCTGCTGGCGCTGCGCCGGCAGCACCCGGACCTGGTCGACCCGGACCTGTCGGCGGTCGAGGTCGGCTGGGACGACGACGACCGCGTGCTCGTGCTGCACCGCGGCGCACTGCGGGTGGTGGTCAACCTGTCCGGACAGGCGCAGCAGGTGGAGCTGGACCGGCCGGCCACCGGGGTGCTGTTCGCGACCGCCGACGAGCCGTCCGTGGACGGCGCGACGGTGACGGTCCCGGCCGAGAGCGCGGCCGTCGTCACCACCTGATGCGCCGGCTGCTCCCCTCCCCCGGCGGGGCGGACCTGACCGACGACGACCTGGCCGACGCCTACGCCCTGCCGCCGGGGCGCTCGTTCCGCGTCGACTTCGTCGCCTCGCTGGACGGCGCGGTCACCGTGGACGGCGTGAGCGCCGGGCTCGGCTCGCCCGGTGACCGGCGGGTGTTCTCGACGCTGCGCGCGCTGGCCGACGTCGTCCTGGTCGGGCACGGGACGGCGGCCGGCGAGGGCTACCGCCCGGTGGCGGCGGGCTCGCCGGTCGGGCGGCGGCGCGCCGCGCTCGGCCGGCCGCCGGAGCTGCCGATCGCGGTGGTGTCGCGCCGGGCCTCGCTCGCGCCGGGGGACCGGCTGGCCCGGCCCCCGACGCTGCTGGTGACGTGCGCCGCGGCCGACGCCGGCCGCCGGGCCGCGCTGGCCGACGCCGGGGTGGACGTGCTGGTGTGCGGGGACGGCGACGTGGACCTGCCGCTCGCGGTCGACCGGCTCGCCGGGCGCGGGTTCGAGCAGGTGCTGTGCGAGGGCGGGCCGGCGCTGCTGTCGGCGGCGCTGGACGCCGGCGTCGTCGACGAGCTGGACCTCACCGTCTCCCCCGCGCTGGTCGGCGGCCAGGCGCGGCTGCTAGACCGGGCGCTGCGCGACGTCGTCCGCCCGCGGCTGGTGCAGGTGCTCGAGGAGGACGGCGTCCTGTTCACCCGCTACGCGGTGGACTGAGTCCCGACCGCGTGCGCGGACGCCGCGTTCCGGCTCTCCGATGCGGCGCCGGCGCACACCGCCGCCACCCGTCCGGTCGACGGTGGTCTGCCGGTGCGGGAGGCCGCTGGTTGACTGACCTGCATGGACCTGCCCGTGCTCCCGCCGGTCAAGCCGATGCTGGCCAAGGCCACGACGAAGCTCCCGACCGGGGACGGGCTGTTCTACGAGCCCAAGTGGGACGGCTTCCGCTGCATCGTCTTCCGCGACGGTGACGAGGTGGAGCTCGGCAGCCGCAACGAGCGCCCGCTGACCCGCTACTTCCCCGAGGTGGTGGCCGCGGTCAGGGAGGCCCTGCCCGAGCGCTGCGTCGTCGACGGCGAGATCGTCGTGCCGCAGGGCGACCGGCTGCACTTCGAGTCGCTGCTGCAGCGCATCCACCCCGCCAAGTCGCGGGTGGACCTGCTCGCCGAGCAGACGCCGGCGCACTTCGTCGCCTTCGACCTGCTGGCCCTCGGGGACGAGTCGCTGATGGAGACGCCGTTCGCGCAGCGCCGGCAGCGGCTGCGCGAGGTGCTGGACCGCCGGCACGAGCGGGTGCACGTCACCGCGGTCACCCGGGACGCCGCGATCGCGCAGCGCTGGTTCGACGAGTTCGAGGGCGCGGGCCTCGACGGCGTCGTCGCCAAGGACGCCGACCTGCCCTACGGCCCCGACCAGCGGCTGATGACCAAGGTGAAGCACGTGCGCACCGCCGACTGCGTGGTCGCCGGGTTCCGCTGGCACAAGAGCGGGCCGGTCGTGGGCTCGCTGCTGCTCGGCCTCTACGACGACGGCGGGCTGCAGCACGTCGGCGTCGCGGCGTCGTTCCCCATGGCGCGGCGGGCCGAGCTGGTCGAGGAGCTGGCGCCCTACCGGGCCCAGGCACTCGACGGGCACCCGTGGCAGGACTGGGCGAACGCCGAGGTCCAGGAGAACGGCGAGCACCGGATGCCCGGCGCGCAGAGCCGGTGGAACGCGAAGAAGGACCTGTCCTGGGTGCCGCTGCGGCCCGAGCTCGTCGTCGAGATCAAGTACGACCAGCTCGAGGGACGGCGACTGCGGCACACCGGGCAGTTCCTCCGCTGGCGGCCCGACCGTGAACCGCGCAGCTGCACCTACGACCAGCTCGAGGTCCCGGTCCGCTACGACCTGGCCGAGGTGTTCAACGGGTGACCGGCACCTGCGGGGCGGCCGGCCTGCCGCGCCTCCTACCGTCGTGACCATGCGTCTGCGCCGCGGCCTGCTCGCCGCCTCGACCGGACTGCTCGTGGCGGTCGCCGGCTGCGGCTCCTTCTCGGACCCGGACGCGTCGTCCGCGGACTCCTCGTCGGCCGCCTCCTCGACGCCGGCCGAGCCGGAGGCCGCGCCGATCACCTGGACCGACTGCGACGCGGAGATCACCGAGCTCGTGGCCGGCACGCCCGGCAGCGAGCGCGACCTCGCCTTCGAGTGCGGCCGCACCGAGGTGCCCATCGACCACGACGAGCCCGAGGGCGCGACGCTGCCGCTGTTCCTCGTCCGCGCGACGCTGGCCGGGCAGACCGACCGGATCGGCTCGCTGCTGGTGAACCCGGGCGGCCCCGGCGTCTCGGGGGCCGACCTCGGGCTGAGCCTGGCGCTGTCGCTGCCCGAGGACGTGCTGCGCCGGTTCGACGTGGTCGGCTTCGACCCGCGCGGCGTCGGCCTGTCCACGCCGGTGGAGTGCGTCCCCGCCGAGCTCAAGGACCGCATGACCGCCGCGGAGCCCCGGCCGACCGACCAGCAGCAGATGAACGAGGTCCTCGCGCTCAAGGACGAGGCGGCCGACGCCTGCGCCGAGGAGTACGGCGACGCGCTCGGCACCTTCAACACCGTCGCCACCGCGCGCGACATGGACCTGCTGCGCGAGTCGCTGGGCGACGAGCAGCTGACCTACCTCGGCTACTCCTACGGCACCACGCTCGGCTCCACCTACGCCGAGCTGTTCCCGGAGAACGTGCGCGCGATGGTGCTCGACGCCGCGGTCGACCCCGACGCCGACCCGCAGGCCGACGCGGAGGCGCAGGCCGCGGGGCTGGAGGCCGGGTTCGACGCGTTCGCCGCCAACTGCGTGGGCCTGGTGTCCGGGTGCCCGATCGGGGGCGACCCCCGGACGTTCGTGCAGGACCTGCTGACCGCCGCCGCCACCACGCCGATCCCGAGCAGCCGGCCCGGGGAGACCCGCACCGCGACTCCGGGCGTCGTCCTCACCGCCGTCACCGCGGCCCTCTACGACACCGGGTCGTGGCCGCAGCTCTCGCAGGCGCTGGCCGCCGCGCGCAACGGCGACTCGGCGGGCCTCTTCTCGATCGCCGACCCCTCCGCCGGCCGGCTCCAGGACGGCACGTACACCAACCGGCTCGACGCCGACTTCACGATCAGCTGCGCCGACACCCCCGAGGACGAGACGTTCTCCGAGGAGGAGGTGCTGCAACTGGCCCAGGAGTGGTCGCAGCGGTACCCGCTGTTCGGCGCCGAGGCCGCCTCCGGCCTCTACACCTGCGGCGTGTGGGACGCCGCGCGCACGCCGCTGCCCGAGCGGGACGCCGAGGGCAGCGCGCCGATCCTCGTCGTCGGCACCTCCGGGGACCCGGTGACACCGCTGCCCGGCGCCGAGGACATGGCCGAGGACCTCACCGCCGGCACGCTGCTGGTCTGGCAGGGCCAGGGGCACACCGCCTACCCGAAGACCGACTGCGTCACCGCGGCGGTCAACGCCTACCTGATCGACCTCACGGCGCCGCAGGACGGGCTGACGTGCCCCGCCTGAGCCGCCCCGGACCGGGGAGCTGAGCAGATGGCGAGCAGCAAGGACGCGGTCACGCTGACCGTCGACGGGCACGAGGTGCGGGTCTCCAACCCGGAGAAGCCGTACTTCGCCGAGCGCGGCATCCGCAAGATCGACGTCGTCGAGTACTTCGTCAGCGTCGGCGAGGGCATCCTGTTCGCCCTGCGGGACCGGCCGACGACGCTGGAGCGCTGGCCCGGCGGCGTCTTCGAGGGCGCGCGGCTGTCGACCCGGATGGACAACACCGGCGACGCCTTCTACCAGAAGCGGGTGCCCAAGAACGCCCCCGACTGGGTGCCGACGGCGCACATCACCTTCCCCAGCGGGCGGACCGCGGACGAGATCGCGCCGGACTCGGTCGCCGTCGTCGCGTGGTGCGCCAACCTCGGCACGCTCACCTTCCACCCGTGGCCGGTGGACAAGACCGACGTCGAGTCACCGAACCAGATCCGCATCGACCTGGATCCGCAGCCGGGCACCGACTTCGCCGACGCCGTGTGGGTCGCGCCGCACGTGCGGGAGCTGCTGCACGAGCTCGGCATGGAGGGCTGGCCGAAGACCTCCGGCGGCCGCGGCGTGCACGTGTACGTGCCCATCCAGCCCCGGTGGACGTTCACCGACGTGCGCCGCGCGGTGATCGCGTTCGGCCGCGAGCTCGAGCGCCGGCTGCCCGACCGCGTGACGATGTCGTGGTGGAAGGAGGAGCGCGGCGAGAAGATCTTCATCGACTACAACCAGATGGCCCGGGACCGCACGATCGCCTCGGCGTACTCCATCCGGCCCAAGCCGCACGCGCCGGTGAGCGCGCCGCTGGACTGGGACGAGCTGCCCGACGTCTCGCCGTCCGACTTCACCGTGCTCACCATGCCGGAGCGCTTCCGCGCGGTCGGTGACAAGCACGCCGGGCTGGCCGGGCACGCCTACTCCATCGAGCCGCTGCTCGAGCTCGCCGAGCGCCAGGCCGCGGACCAGGGCTTCGGTGACCTGCCCTATCCGCCGGACTACCCGAAGATGCCGGGCGAGCCGATGCGGGTCCAGCCCAGCCGCGCCAGGCGGCCTGCCGGTGCAAACGAGTGATCCGGCGCTCGGCGCACGCGGAGCGCAGCGCTCACTCGACGGGCAACCCCCGTCCTCCGGTGCTGCTCGCGTACTCCCCCGTCGCTCCGTCGCACACCTCTCCCTCCGGAGGTCGCCATGGATCTCAGAGACCGTCTGCTCCGGTCCGCGATCGCGGCTGCCGCGGCCGTCGCGGCCGGCCTGCTGACCCGGTCGATGGTGAAGGCCGTCAGCGCTCCCGAGGACGGGACCATCGGCTCCCCTCCTCGCGAGTGATCCTGACCGGACGACCGGCATGGTCCGCGTGTCAGAGGGCACGACCTCACGGGTGGAGGACGACTGGAGAAGCCTGCTGGCGGGCCTACCGCTCGAGCAGCGCCTGAAGGCGCTCGCCGTGTACGAACTGGCAAGAGATCGAGCGATGGGCCAGCCACCCGAGACGGCGGCAGCGACCCTGCGCGCCGCAGCTACCGCCGAGGGGCTCGATGCCGATCACGACTGGATCCCGGCGGCCGCGGCCCGCATCAGCGCTGACACGGGCCCGTGACCACGCAGGGCCGGCTGACCGCCGCCCGGCGGCGCGGTGGGGAGGGAGGGATCAGGCAGCCTTCCGACTGCTCTTGGCGAGCACCTTGCCGGCCTCGTCCAGCTCGACCAGGCGGCGCTTCTTGACCGTGTAGCCCGGCGGGAGCGTCCCTTCGGCGAGGGCGCGGAGAGGGCACCGCTTGCAGCGCGGCCTGTCCTGGCAACACTTCTTCTTGGGCATGCCCGCCGACTTGGCCACCCGGTGAGGCTAGCCTTCCCTTCGCGGGTGATCCACGGGCACCGGCGGGTCACCGGTTAACGTCCGGTGACCGCCACCGCACACGTCCGGGAGTCCCGATGGCCGCCCCCGCCTTCGTCGAGCTGCTGAACACGCAGATCGGCAACGAGTTCGCCGCGCACCAGCAGTACGTCTCCTGCGCGGTGTACTTCGACCAGCTGACCATGCCCCGGACGGCGCAGCTCTTCTTCGACCAGGCGCTCGAGGAGCGGCAGCACGCCATGATGATGGTCCGCTACCTGCTCGACTCCGACGCGCCGGTGCGCATCCCCGCCGTCGCGGCGCCGGTCAACGAGTTCCCCGACGTCGTCGCGCCGGTCGCCCTGGCGCTGGAGCAGGAGAAGCGGGTCACCGAGCAGATCGGCGCGCTGATCGGGATCGCGCGGCGGGAGAACGACTTCGCCTCCGACCAGTTCATGCAGTGGTTCATCAAGGAGCAGATCGAGGAGGTCAGCAAGATGAGTGACCTGCTCACGATCGTGAAACGCTCCACCCACGACCTGGAGACCATCGAGGACTACGTGCTCCGGGAAGTCACGACCGAGGTGGCCGACCCCACCGCACCACCGGTGGCAGGGGCCTGAGCCGAGGGCATCCCGCTGACCGACCTGTCGGCCCCGGTACGCATCCTCGTCGCGCTCGTGCCGGCGTTCGTCCTCGTGCGGACGTTCTCGTCGTACGAGGACACCACGACGCCGCCGACGACGAGGCCGGCGCCGTGGCGACGGAAGCCGTAGGGGCGGCGCTCCTCCCGTCGCCGACCGGTCCCGACCTCGGCGGCCTGCTGCGCTGCTGTGCCCGCGCCGTCGCACGGCCGGGGTGGGCTTCGCCCGAGGCGACTCGCCACACGTCGTCGATCTCCAGTGACGCCGATGCGCGGGTCGCGGCCGCGGTCGCGGTCGCCCGGGCGCAGCCGGCCGGCATCAGCGAGACCGTGGTGGCCCAGGTCGTGGCCGCCGAGCGCGGCCGCGTCACAGCGCGGTGGGACCGTCTCGCCGAGGCCCGCGCCATCGGTGCCGGCCATCGCGACGGCGCTCCTGATCTGCTGCGTCGCCATCACCGTCGCGTCCACGGCCGCGCTCGCCGGCCGCGACATCCGCCCGAGCCTGCGGTGGACTCCTCTCGGCGTCACCGCGCTCATCTCCACGGCGTCGCTGCTCGTGCTCGTCGACCTCGACCGACCCTCGGCGGCACGGCCGGGATCGACCCGACGGCCATGTGCGCCGCAGAGGAGCAGCTCGGCACCTCGCCCTTCGGCGCCGACCCTCCGTGTGACCTGTCAGGTGCCCGCCGTCAGGTGGACCGGGGCGCGTCTCGGCTGCCGGATGGCGGCATCAACCGATCCCGACCAAGACGCAGAACGCGTCGCCCTCCGTCGGCGGCGACCCTTCACGGCACTTCGCCTCGCCCACGAGGGCGCGCGTCACACCGAGAGCTGGAGGCGCGGCACAAGCCGCATGCAGGTCGAGTGACGGCGCAGTCGTCATCCTGAGCAGACGCGACACGGGCGGCCAGAGCCGAGGCCTACTTCTGCAACGTCCTCTCCGCCTCAGCGAGCAGTCCGCCATCACGCACTGGCGATCCTTCCGAGCAGTGCACGACCGCGCACGGACGCCGGCTGCCGTGGTCTCCTCACCTGCCGGTCGTGGCCCGACCACCCCTCCCGCGGCAGTGGAGCCACACCGCATCCCCTGGCGACCCCCGGCCGAGCTCCTTGACCACCGCTGGCCAGCTGACCACGATTGAGGTCATGACGACGCAGTCCCTGGCGGCGGTCAAGGCGCACTTCAGTCAGGTGATCGACGAGGTCGCCGGCACGCACGAGCGCGTCACGGTCACCAGGAACGGCAGCCCGGTCGCGGTCATCCTCGCCGTCGAGGACTACGAGTCGCTGATGGAGACCCTGGAGATCCTCTCCGACCCCCGAGCGCGCTCGGAGATCAGGCAGTCGGAGGCCGCGATGGCCGCTGGTGAGGTCTACGGCGAGGCCGAGGTGCGGGCCGCACTCGCGGCCCGCCGGCGGTGACCGGCCCTCCTCGGTACACCGTCGTCCTCTCGGCAGCGGCCACGCGGGCCATCGAGCGCGACCTCCCCGAGCCGGTGGCCGTCGCGGTCGTCGACTTCCTCTACGGGCCGCTGGCTGCGCACCCGTACCGCGTCGGGAAGCCGCTCCGCTTCGGACTCGAGGGCTACTGGTCCGCTCGACGAGGCCAGTACCGCGTCGTCTACTCGATCCAGGACGACGAGGTCCTCGTCAGGGCCGTGCGCATCTCGCACCGCGCCGACGTCTACGGCTGACCGATACTCCGTGCCGGTCCGGACGCGACGATTCGCCCGATGACCCACCCACTGACGCTCGACGCCGACCTGCGGTTCTGCCGGTCCGAACAGCGCTGTCGTGGTTCGCTCCCCGAAGATGCCGAGCGAGCCGATGCGGGTCCAACCGTCCCGCGCCAGGCGTCCAACCAGCGAGGACGCCTGATCCCGGCGCCTCCGGCGAGGTGGCACGGGCCGGCCCGTCGCGTGGTGGCCGGTCGGCGCGTCGGCCGCACATACCGTGGAGGCGTGCCCACCTGGCCTCCGAACCGCTCCATGCCGTACGCGCGCATCCCGCAGCGGGCCTGGCGCGCGATCGCGGGGACCAGCCCGCCGACCGCGCCGATCGGCCTGCGGGCCCAGGCGAGCCGGATGGACGACCTCACCGCGCACGCCGCGCTGGGGCTGGCGCTGCGCATCGGGGCGTCGATGCTGGCCGTCGGGGCCTCAGCGGCCGACGCGACCGCGACGGTGCTGCGGGTCGCTGCCGCCTACGGGCTCACCAGCTGCCAGATCGACATCACCTTCACGTCGATCACGGTCAGCTACGACCGCGAGAACGCGGTACCTCTCACCGCGATGCGGATCGTGCGGACGAGCCGGCTCGACTACACCCGCCTGCAGGGCATCACCGACCTGGCCCGTGCGGTCGGCGCCGGCGACCTCGACGTCGAGGAGGCGCACCGCCGGCTGGACCGGGTGGTCTCGGCGCCCGCCACCTACCGCCGGAGCGTGACCGCGCTGGGCTGGGCCGGCGTCGCCGGGTGCTTCGGGCTGGTCCTCGGCGGCGGCTGGCGGGAGGCCCTCCTCGCAGCGCTGACCACCGCTCTGGTCGAGCAGGTGATGCGCGCGCTCAACCGGCGGAGCCTGCCGCTGTTCTTCCAGCAGGTGGCCGGGGCTGCGCTGGCCACCGGGGTCGCCGTTCTCCTGCTCACCTGGGACGTCGACGTGCAGACCTCCCTGGTCGTCGCCGCCGGCATCGTCGTGCTGCTCGCCGGGTTGTCCCTGGTCAGCGCGGCCCAGGACGCCATCAGCGGCTTCCCGGTGACCGCCGGGGCGCGGGCCTTCGAGGTGGTGACCCTGACCGCCGGCATCGTCGTGGGCATCGCCGGCGTCCTCGACCTGGCCCAGCGCGCCCAGCTCCCGCTGACCGTCATAGACACCTCTCCCGTTCCCGTGCCGTTCGCCGTCGCGCTGGCCGCGTCGGCCGGGATCGCCGGGTTCTGGGCCCTGGCCACCCTCGCCCGGCCGCGCGCCGTCGGGCTGGCCGCGGTGGCCGGAGCGCTGGCCTGGGCGACGTTCTGGGCAGCCGGCGAGCTGGGCGCCGGTCCCGCGCTGGCCGCCGGGGTCGCGGCCGTCGTCCTCGGGTCGTGCGGTGAGGCGCTGACCGAGCGGCTCCGGGTCCCACCGCAGCTCGTCGCCGTCTGCGGCATCGTCCCGCTGCTGCCCGGGCTGGCCGTCTACCACGGCCTGTTCACCATCGTCGTCGAGGCACGGATCGACGACGGGCTCGGCGCCCTCGTCGGGGCCGGCGCCGTCGGGCTCGCCCTCGCCGCCGGCGTCACGCTGGGCGAGTACCTCGGCAGGCCTCTCAGCGGCGAGCGCGACCGCTACGACGAGCGCGTCCGCCGCCGGGCGATGACCATCGAGTGAGCAGTGCCCTGAGCAGGGCCCGCGGGCGGGCGAGCCCCTCACCCGCCGGACCACGGCGCGGCCCGAGCTCCTCGTACAGGTGCCGGTGGACGCGGTCGAGCGCGGGCGACGGCACGCCCGCCGTCGCGGTCGGCACCAGAGCTCTCGCGGCCGGGTCAGCGGAAGACGACGGTGCTGTGCCCGTTGAGGAGCACCCGCTGCTCGCTGTGCCACCGGACGGCGCGCGACAGTGCCAGGGCCTCGGCGTCCTGGCCGACCGTGGCGAGGGCGCGTGGGTCGTAGGTGTGGTCGATGCGGATGACCTCCTGCTCGATGATCGGCCCCTCGTCGAGGTCGGGGGTCACGTAGTGGGCCGTCGCGCCCACCAGCTTGACCCCGCGGTCGAAGGCCTGGTGGTAGGGCTTGGCGCCCTTGAAGCCGGGCAGGAAGGAGTGGTGGATGTTGATCGCCCGGCCGTGGAGGGCGGCGCAGGCCTCGTCGGAGAGGACCTGCATGTAGCGGGCGAGCACGACCAGGTCGGCGCGGTGCTCGTCGACCAGTTCGAGCAGTCGCACCTCGGCCTCCCGCCTGGTCCCCGGCGTCACGGGCACGTGGTGGAACGGCAGCCCGGCCGCCTCCGCCATCGGGCGCAGGTCCTCGTGGTTGGAGACGACGGCGACCAGCTCGGCGCCGAGGCTGCCGGCCCGCCAGCGGAAGATCAGGTCGTTGAGGCAGTGGCCGAGCCTGGAGACCAGGACGAGCACGCGCTGCGGCTGGTCGCCGGAGACCTGGTAGGTCATGCCGAACTCGTCGGCCACCGCACGGAAGTCCGCCGTCAGCCGGGCGGCGTCGGTGTCCTGCGAGCAGACGAACGCCGTCCGCAGGAACAGCTGGCCGCGGACGGCGTCGTCGAACTGCTGGTGCTCGACGATGTCGCAGCCCTGCTCGAACAGGAACGTGCTGACCGCGTGCACGATGCCCGGGCGCTCCTGGCAGCTCAGCGTGAGGGTGAACGGGTGGGACACGGGTGCCTCCTCAGCACTCGACGACGTTGAGCGCCAGCCCGCCACGGGCGGTCTCCTTGTACTTGTCCTTCATGTCCGCGCCGGTCTCGCGCATCGTCTTGATGGCCTTGTCCAGCGGGACGTGGTGCCGTCCGTCCCCGCGCACGGCCATCCGGGCCGCGGTGACGGCCTTGACCGCGCCGACGGCGTTGCGCTCGATGCACGGGATCTGCACCAGCCCGCCGACCGGGTCGCAGGTGAGGCCGAGGTTGTGCTCGATGCCGATCTCGGCGGCGTTCTCCACCTGCTCCGGCGTCCCCCCGAGGACCTCGGCGAGGCCGGCGGCCGCCATGGAGCAGGCCGAGCCGACCTCGCCCTGGCACCCCACCTCGGCACCGGAGATGGAGGCGTTCTCCTTGAACAGCAGGCCGATCGCCGCGGCGGTGAGCAGGAACCGCACGACACCGTCCTCCGAGCAGGAGTCGACGAAGTCGCGGTAGTAGTGCAGGACCGCCGGGACGATGCCGGCGGCACCGTTGGTCGGCGCGGTGACCACCCGCCCGCCGGCGGCGTTCTCCTCGTTGACCGCCAGGGCGTGGAGGGTCACCCACTCCACGGCACGCAGCGGGTCGTCCTCGTCCGGGTGGTCCTCCAGCTGGGTGCGCAGTGCGGCCGCGCGCCGGCGGACCTTCAGGCCACCGGGCAGGACGCCGGTGGTCCGGGTGCCGCGCTCCACGCACTCCTGCATCACCGACCAGATGTGCAGCAGGCCGGCGCGGACCTCGGCCTCGGTGCGCCAGGCGAGCTCGTTGGCCAGCATCACGTCGCTGATCCGCAGTCCGGTCTCCCGGGTGTGCGCCAGCAGCTCCCTGCCGGTGCGGAAGGGGTGGCGCACCGGCGTGCGGTCCTCGACGACCACCGGGTCGCCGGCCTCGTCCTCGTCGAGGACGAAGCCGCCGCCCACCGAGTAGTACTCGCGGCGGGAGAGTTCTCCCCCGGCGGGGTCGACGGCCGTGAAGAGCATCCCGTTGCTGTGGAACGCCAGGCGCTTGCGCCGGTGCAGCACGACGTCGTCGTCCACCGAGAAGGCGATCGGGTGTTCGCCGGCCAGCCGGAGCTTCCCCTCGCGGCGGACGGCCTCCACCCGCGGCCCGGCCGCGACGGGGTCGACGACGTCGGGCTGCTCACCCTCCAGACCGAGGACGACGGCCCGGACGCTGCCGTGGCCGTGCCCGGTGGCGCCGAGCGAGCCGAACAACTCGCACCGGACGCCGGCCACGTGTCCGAGCAGCCCCTCCTCGGACAGCCGCGCGACGAAGGTCGCGGCGGCCCGCATGGGACCGACGGTGTGGGAACTGGACGGACCGATCCCCACCCTGAACAGGTCGAAGGCGCTGATGGTCACCCGTGCCTCCCTCTTCCGCTGCCGGGATGACGACCAACTGCGGAGGAGGTACACAGTTGGTATATCAGATGTACGATGACGGTATGTCGATCCCTCTAGCGGGGCAAGAGCCGGTGGACACCAAGCCGTACGATCTGCTGGTGGCCCTCGCTCCCCTGGATCTCGACCCGTCGGCCGCCACGTCCCTGGCGGACAGGGCCTACGTGGCGATCCGGGACCGGCTGATCATGCTCGACATCCGCCCGGGCGACCCGATCGACGACGACGAGCTGGCCAAGGACCTGGACGTGGGCCGGACGCCGGTCCGCGAGGCGCTGAAGCGGCTGGAGGGCGACCGACTGGTGGTGTTTTACCCGCGGCGCGGCACGTTCGCCTCGGGCATGGACATCTCCGACCTGGCGCACATCTCCGACATCCGCGCCCAACTGGAGCCGCTGGCGGCCCGCCGGGCGGCCGAACGCGCGCCCCGGACGAGGCAGCCCGACCTGGAGGAGCTGGCCGCGCACATCGCGCAGCTGGACGTCACCCGGGTCGACCGGACCGAGCTGATGCGCTGGGACCTGGCGGTGCACCGGGCGATCTACCGGGCCGCGGGCAACCCGCACCTGGAGGACGTCCTGATCCGCTACGACAACCTGGCCACCCGGATCTTCTGCCTCTTCCTCGATCGGCTGCCCACGGTCGACGCGCACGTCCGGGAACACGTGGAGCTGCTCCGGGCGATCGCCGCCGGCGACGCCGACCGGGCCGACGACCTCGCCCGTGAGCACGTCCTCGGCTTCGAGAAGGCGATCCGCGAGGTGATCTGACAGGACCGGTCAGGGGAACCGTCACCCCGTGCGGACGGCGTCCCGGACGGCCAGGACGTCGCGCATGGCGGCGACGTCGTGCACGCGCACCACCGACGCGCCGCGCCGGTAGTGCGACGAGGGCCGCGGCCAGGGAGCCGGGCAGCCGGTCCCCCGCACTCCGTCCGGTCAGCCGGCCGGGCACCGACTCGCGGGACAGGCCCACCACGACCGGCACACCGAGCCCGGTGGACGCACCCAGCGACGCGAGCAACGCCCCGTCGTGTGCCGACGTCTCGCCGAACCCGAACCCGGGTCGACCAGGACGTGCTCGAGGTGGACGCCGGCGTCGAGGCACGCGGCGGTGCGTGCGGCGAGAAGGCCCCACCTCGGGCCGCGAGGTGTCCACCGACAGCGGCACGGTGACCTGCCGGGCGAGGGCCTCGACCACCGGGACGACCCCGCCCGGTACCGCGAGGGCGGGCTGCTCCAGGAACGTCTGGAGGGTGCCGGTGCGCACGGGCGGGTCCTGCTTCAGCCCCGGATCCGGGACATCCCGGGGTCGACCAGCGGTTCGGCGGCGACGGTCGCGCGGATGCGCGCCCCGAAGTACTCGATCTCGACGCTCGTGCCGACGGTCGCGGAGGCCGGCAGCCAGGCGTACGCGATCGGCCGGCCGACGGTGTGCCCGAAGGCGGCGCTGGTCACGTAGCCGGCCGGGCGCCCGTGGACGAACACCGGCTCGTGGCCGAGGACGACGCTGCGGCCGTCGTCGACCGTCAGGCAGGACAGCCGGCGGCTCACCGTGTCGTCGCCCCTCCCGGCGAGGGCCTGCCGTCCGACGAAGTCGGCGGTCTTCTGCTTGCGCACCGCGAACCCGAGACCGGCCTCGTAGGGGTCGTGCTCGGTGGTCATGTCGTGGCCCCAGGCGCGGTAGCCCTTCTCCAGCCGCAGGCTGCTGAACGCCGCCCGGCCCGCGGCGACGACGCCGAGGTCCTGGCCGGCCCGCCACAGCACGTCCCACAGCCGCTGTCCGTGGTCGGCGCTGGTGTAGAGCTCCCAGCCGAGCTCCCCGACGTAGGACAGCCGCATCGCCGTCACCGGCACTCCCCCGATCCGGACCCGCTTGGCGCGGAAGTACCTCAGCCCGTCGTTGCTGAGGTCGTCGGCACTGACCCGCTGCACCAGGTCGCGGGCCCGCGGGCCCCACAGCCCGATGCAGCAGGTGCCGCCGGTGACGTCCCGGACCTGCACGCTGCCGTCGTCCGGCGCCTCGCGCAGCAGGAGGTCGTGGTCGAGGGGGCCGTTGGCGCCGACCTGGAAGAGCCGCTCGCCGAGCCGGGCGACGGTGAGGTCGCTGCGGATGCCGCCGGCCTCGTCGAGGGCGAGCGTGTAGGTCACCGACCCGACGGACTTGTCCATCTCCCCGGTCGTGAGCCGCTGCAGGAGGTCGAGGGCGCCGGGGCCGCTGACCTCGAGCCGCTTGAGGGGGGTCATGTCGTACAGCGCCACGGCGGTGCGGGTCCGCCACGCCTCCGCGGCTGCGATCGGGGACCAGAACCGCCCGGCCCACGCGTCGCGCTCCGGCGGCACCCACTCCGCGGGCAGCTCGTCGACCAGGTGCGCGTTGGCCTCGTACCAGTGCGGCCGCTCCCAGCCGGCGGCCTCGAGGAAGACCGCGCCGAGTTCCTGCTGCCGGGCGTGGAAGGGGCTGACCCGCAGGTCGCGCGGGGACAGCCGGGGCTGCAGCGGGTGGATGACGTCGTAGACCTCGACGAAGTTCTGCTGCGAGGTCTCGCTGACGTACTCGGGCGTGAGCTGGACGTCCTCGAAGCGGTGCACGTCACAGCCGTGCAGGTCCACCTCGCTCCGGCCGTCGACGAGCAGCTGGGCCACCGACCGGGCGACGCCGGCCGAGTGCGTCACCCAGACCGCCTCGGCGATCCAGAAGCCCGCCACGTCCCGCGACTCCCCGATCAGCGGGCCGCCGTCCGGGGTGAAGGAGAAGACCCCGTTGAAGCCGGAGTCGATCTTCGAGGACCGCAGCGAGGGCAGCAGCAGCCGGCTCTCCTCCCACGCGGCGGCGAAGTCCTCCTCCGTGAAGGGCAGCATCGAGGGCATCGACGACTCCCGGACGCCGTCCCCCTGGGGCAGCTCACCCAGGTCGACCGGCATCGGCCGGTGCGCGTAGGAGCCGATGCCGAGGCGGTCGACGCGCTCCCGGTAGTAGAGGTCCTGGTCCTGGTGGCGCAGGATCGGCAGGCTCGCCTCGCTCGACTCGTCGTTGCGGCCGACCAGGTCGGGCACCTGGCCGGTCCAGACGAACTGGTGGGCCAGCGGCAGCAGCGGCACGACCATCCCGACCATCGCGCCGAGCTGCTGCCCCCAGAAGCCGGCGCAGGAGACGACGACGTCGGCGGGGATGACGCCGTCCGGGGTCCGGACGCCGGTCACGCGGCCACCGCTGTGCTCGATGCCGGTCACCCGGGTCGAGCCCTGGAAACGGGCGCCCCGCGCCTCGGCGCGGCGGGCCAGCGCGACGACCGCCCGGGACGCCTTGGCCAGGCCGTCGGAGGGGACGTGCAGGCCGCCGAGGATGCGGTCGGGGTCGACCAGCGGGTGCAGCCGCACGCACTCGTCGGCGTCGACCACCTGCGCCTCGACGCCCCAGGAGGTGGCCCAGCCCTGCTTGCGGTGCAGGTCGGCGAGCCGCGCCGGCGTGGTGGCGACCTCGAGGCCGCCGACCTGGTTGAAGCACCAGGCGCCGTCGACGTCGATGTCCTTGAGCTTCTCCACCGTGTAGCTGGCGAACGCCGTCATGGTCTTCGAGGCGTTGGTCTGGAAGACCAGCCCCGGCGCGTGCGACGTGGAGCCCCCGGTCAGCGGCAGGGGTCCCTGGTCGACGACGGTGACGCGGTCCCAGCCCCGGGCGGTCAGCTCGTCGGCCAGGTTGGCACCGACGATCCCCGCTCCGATGACGACCACGCGAGGGGTGGTGGACATTGCTTCGCTCCTGACGTGCCGGTGGGACCCGGGACTGCCGACGGGCCGGTCAGCCGTGCGGGATCGGGGTGAACTCGAGGGCCGCGTCGAGCAGCCAGTCGGCGAGGTAGCCGGCGAAGGAGGACCGGACGAGGACGACGACGTCGTCGGCGGCGTCGGAGAGGGCCAGCAGCACGACCCCGGCCTGGCCGAGCGTCGTCTGCGCGCTGCGCCCCCGGCCGAACACCCGCGGGTGCAGGTCGATCGAGCAGCCCTTGGCCAGGACGTCGCGCACTCGCGCGCCCGTCAGCCGGAGACCGATCCGCTGCGCGGAGACGTCGGTCGCGGAGCCGCCCAGCGGGAGGACGGCGGCGCGGACCCGGGCCTCCAGCTCCTCCGGCGCGTCGGTGGTGCTGGTGAGCAGCCACTCGTCGGGGCCGAGCCACACGGCCCGTCCGGTGCCGGCCGCCACCCAGGTGTTGGGGACCACCGGCAGCTCGACGCCGAGCGCCGCCGCCGCGGCGCCGCCCGCGCCGAGCCGGACGTCGACCATCGCGACGAACGGCTCGACGGCGACGGCCACGGTGTCGGGCAGGCGCTCGAACGCGGTGCGCCACCCGTCGAGCGGGGAGGTGCGCAGCAGCTCAGCCATCGCGACGGGCTCCTTCGGGATCGACCAGCACCGAGCCGGTGACCTCGACCGGGACGAGGGTGCCGTTGACGGGGACGTGGACGGTGTCGCCGATGCGCGACCGGCCGCCCTTGACCAGGGCGAGGGCGAAGGGGCGGGCGAGCTCGGCACTGCGGTAGCTGGACGTGACGTGCCCCAGCATCGGGACCGGCGGGGGCGGCAGCCGGCCGTCGGCGCGGAACTCCACGATCTGCGAGCCCTCGGGCAGCACGGTCCGCCGGTCGACGGGCAGCAGCCCGACCAGCTGCTTGCGCAGCGGATCGGCGTTGGCCTGGCGGGCGAAGGAGCGCTTGCCGATGAAGTCGGGCTTCTTCTTCGACACCGCCCACGCCATGCCCAGGTCGTGCGGGGTGACGGTGCCGTCGGTGTCCTGCCCGATGATCGGGTAGCCCTTCTCCGCGCGCAGGACGTGCATGGTCTCCGTGCCGTACGGGGTGATCCCGTACGGCCGGCCGGCCTGGAGCAGCCGCTGCCAGACCGCGACCGCGTACCAGGAGTTCACGTAGACCTCGAAGGCGAGCTCGCCGGAGAAGCTGATCCGGGCCAGCCGGACCGGCACCCCGTCGAGGGTGGTGTCCCGCCAGGTCATGAACGGGAAGGCCTCGTTGGAGACGTCCACGCCGGGGAAGACCGCACCGACGACGTCGCGGGAACGGGGGCCGACGACGGGGAAGGTGACCCACTGCTCGGTGACCGAGGTGCAGTGCACCCGCAGGTCCGGCCACTCGGTCTGGACCCACTCCTCCATCCAGTCGAGGACCTTCGCCGCTCCGCCGGTGGTGGTGAGGACGAGGAAGCGGTCCTCGGCCAGGCGCAGCACCGTGCCGTCGTCGATGACCATGCCGTCCACGCCGCACATGACGCCGTACCGGACCGAGCCGACCTTCAGGCTGCTGATCAGGTTCGTGTAGAGCCGGTCCAGCAGGACCGCGGCGTCGGGACCCTGGACGTCGATCTTGCCGAGGGTCGAGCCGTCGAGGATCCCGACACCGGTGCGGGCCGCGGCGCACTCGCGCAGGACCGCGGCCTCGATGTCCTCGCCCGGCCGCGGGTAGTAGCGCGGGCGCTTCCACTGGCCGACGTCCTCGAAGACGGCCCCGGCCGCCGCGTGCCACTCGTGCAGGGCGGTGACCCGCTCGGGGTCGAAGAGCCGGCCGCGGTCGCGCCCGGCCAGTGCGGCGAAGGCGACCGGGGTGTAGGGCGGCCGGAAGGTGGTGGTCCCGGTGTCCTGCACCGGGATCCCGAGCAGCTCGGCGGTGATCCCGGAGGCGAGGACGCCGGAGGTCTTGCCCTGGTCGTGCGCCGTCCCGATGGTCGTGTAGCGCTTGACGTGCTCGATGGAGCGCAGCCCGGCGCCGACCGCGCGGGCGATGTCGGCGACGGTCGCGTCGCGCTGCAGGTCGACGAACGAGGTGGTGCCCTCCGCGCCGGAGGTGTCCGGCACCCGCCACAGCACCAGGGACGCCGCCGGGACGACGGGCTCCGGGGCGCCGGGCAGCCGGTCCTCCCCCGCCGGCGCGATCGCCAGGGCGGCCAGTGCCGCGCGGGCCACCCGCTGCCCGTCGGCCAGACACCCCGCCAGGTCGAGCACGCCGGCGGCCGAGCCGGCCACCGCCAGGCCGTCGAGGTCCTCCCCGGGGACGAACGCGCCGAGGGTCTCGTCGTAGCGCAGCCGGCCGCGGGCCTGGCTGAACAGGTGCACCGCCGGGTTCCAGCCGCCGCTGACCAGCAGCAGGTCGCAGGCGATCGCGCTGGCCGCCCCCACCTGGCCGTCCACGAACGGGGCGACGAGGGCGTGGGTGACGCGCTCGACCCCCTGCGTGCCGGTCACGACGGCACCGGGGAGCACGCGGATGCCCACCCGCTCGCACTCCGCGCGGCGCTGCGGGGAGCCCTCCGGCCGCGCGTCGACCACCGCCTGCACCCGCACACCGGCGCGGGACAGGTCGAGGGCGGCGTCGTAGGCGCTGTCGTTGGTGGTGAACACGACGGCCTCACGGCCGGGCAGCACGCCGTAGCGGTGCAGGAAGGTCCGGGCGGCGCCGGCGAGCATGGTGCCCGGTCGGTCGTTGTCGGCGAAGACGACCGGGCGCTCGTGCGCTCCGGTGGCGACGACGACGGAGCGCGCGCGCAGGCGCCACACCCGCTGGCGGGAGATGCGCCGGGGCGCGGCGGCGCCGAGGTGGTCGGTGCGCCGCTCCAGCGCCAGGACGAAGCCGTCGTCGTAGCCGCCGAACGCGGTGGTGCGCTGCAGGTGGAGCACCTCCGGGTGCGCGGCCAGCTCCGCGACCGCGTCCGCCACCCACTCCGGCGCCGGGACCCCGTCGAGCCGGTCGGTGCCCGACAGCAGCGAGCCGCCGGCCTCGGACTGCTCGTCGACCAACGCCACACGGGCCCCCGCCCGGGCGGCGGTGAGCGCGGCGGCCAGACCCGCGGGCCCGGCCCCCACGACGAGCACGTCCACGTGGTGGTGGACGGCGTCGTAGCGGGCGGAGTCGGGGACCTCGGCGAGGCGACCTTGCCCCGGCAGGCCGTGGGCGACCAGTCCGTCGTGGAGCTCGACGGTCGTGGCCAGCAGCATGGGCTCGGGGAAGGGCTCCTCGATCTGCACGAGGCCACCGGGGTCCTCGGCCCAGGCCGCGGCGATGCCCCGGGGGCGACCGAACGTGGTGCTGGTGGCGACCTGGTGCCGGCCGGAGGCGAGCAGCGCCGAGGCCAGCGTGTCGCCGGGGTGGCCGGTGAGGGTCTGCCCGTCGAAGGTGAACTCGAAGGTGGTGGCACGGTCGATGCGGCCCCCCTCGGCGGTGCGGAAGGGACTGGTCACGGGGTCACCGGCTTCGGGTCATCGAGGCGGTAGACGCGCTCGAAGCGGTAGGTGGCGGTGTCGCGGATCGCGTTGAACCAGCGCCGGCAGCCGGCGCTGTGGTGCCAGCGCTCGGCGAAGCGGCCCTTGGGGTTGTCGCGGAAGAAGACGTAGTGCGCCCACTGCTCGTCGGAGAGCGCGCCGGGGGCGTCCGGGTACGGGACGTGGGCCTGGCCGCCGTAGCGGAACTCGACCTCCTCGCGGGGGCCGCACCACGGGCATTCGATGAGTTGCACGGAGGGCTCCCTGGGTGGACGGGCGAGGGGTCAGTGGGCGACGGCGGCCGCGCCGTGCTCGTCGACGAGCGCGCCGGTGACGAACCGGTCGAGGGTGAACGGCGCCACGGTGGGGTGGGGCTCGTCGTGGGCGATGGTGTGCGCCAGGGCCCAGCCGATGCCGGGGGTGGCCTTGAACCCGCCGGTGCCCCAGCCGCAGTTGAGGTAGAGGTTGTCGTAGGGGGTCCGGCCCACGATCGGTGAGGCGTCCGGGCTGACGTCGACGATGCCGCCCCAGGTGCGCAGCAGGTGCGCCCGCGCGAACACCGGGAAGAGTTCGACGGCGGCGGCCATCTGGCGCTCGATGACGTGGAAGGCGCCGCGCTGGCCGTAGCCGTTGTAGGAGTCCACACCGGCGCCCATGACGAGCTCGCCCTTGTGCGCCTGGGAGACGTACACGTGGACGGCGTTGGACATGACCACGGTGGGGTGCACCGGCTCGAGCAGCTCGGAGACCAGCGCCTGCAGCGGATGGCTCTGCAGCGGGACCCGGATGCCGAGCATGTCCGTGAGCACGGAGGTGTGGCCGGCCGCGCAGAGGGCGACCCTGCCGGCGGCGATGGTGCCGCGGGTGGTCTGCACCCCGGTGACCCGGTCGCCGTCGGTGGCGAACCCGGTGACCTCGCAGTCCTGGATGAGGTCGATGCCGGCCTGGTGGGCCCGGCGGGCGAAACCCCAGGCCACGTAGTCGTGCTTGGCGATGCCGGCGCGCGGCTGGTACGTCGCGCCCAGGACGGGGTAGCGGATGTCGCCCGACGTGTTGACGACCGGGCAGATCTTGCGGACCTCGTCGGGCTCCAGCCACTCCGCGTCGACGCCGTTGAGCTTGTTGGCCTCGACCCGGCGCACGCTGTCGCGGACGTCCTGCAGGGTGTGGGCGAGGTTGAGCACGCCGCGCTGGCTGAACAGGATCGGGTAGCCGAGGTCCGCCTCGAGTCCCTCCCACAGCTTCAGCGCGTGCTCGTAGACGGCCGAGCTCTCGTCCCACAGGTAGTTGGAGCGGATGATCGTGGTGTTGCGGGCCATGTTGCCGCCCGCCAGCCACCCCTTCTCCAGCACCGCGACGTTCGTGATGCCGTGGTTCTCGGCGAGGTAGTGCGCCGTGGCCAGGCCGTGCCCGCCGCCGCCGACGACCACCACGTCGTAGGAGCGCTTCGGCTCGGGGTCCCGCCACAGGAAGTCCGGGTGCTCCGGCAGGTCGGCGCCGGGGGTGCGGGGGCTCATCGGGGGACCTCCGTCAGGTCGGGGTAGAGCGGGTGACGGTCGGCCAGCCGGGTGACCCGCCCGCGGAGCCCGGCGAGCTCGGCCTCGCCGACCGAGGGCCGCAGCGCGGCGGCGATCACGTCGGCGACCTCGGCGAAGTCGTCGAGGGTGAAGCCGCGCGCCGCCAGCGCCGGCGTGCCGATGCGCACCCCGGAGCTGACCATCGGCGGGCGGGGGTCGAAGGGCACCGCGTTGCGGTTGACGGTGATCCCGATGGCGTGCAGCCGGTCCTCGGCCTGCCGGCCGTCGAGCTCCGACCCGCGCAGGTCCACGAGGACCAGGTGGACGTCGGTACCGCCGCTGACCACGCCGATGCCCGCCGCGCGGGAGTCGGCGGCCAGCAGCCGGTCGGCCAGGATCCGGGCGCCGGCGAGGGTGCGCTCCTGCCGCTCGCGGAACGCGGGCTCACCCGCCAGCTTGAAGGCGACGGCCTTGGCGGCGATCACGTGCTCCAGCGGGCCGCCCTGCTGGCCGGGGAAGACCGAGGAGTTGAACCTCTTGGACAGCTCCGCGGTGGCCAGGATGACGCCGCCCCGCGGCCCGCCGAGGGTCTTGTGGGTGGTCGAGGTGACGACGTGGGCGTGCGGGACGGGCGAGGGGTGCAGTCCGGCGGCGACCAGGCCGGCGAAGTGGGCCATGTCGACCATCAGGTAGGCGCCGACCTCGTCGGCGATCCGGCGGAACGCGGCGAAGTCGAGCTGCCGTGGGTAGGCCGACCAGCCGGCGACGATCAGTCTGGGTCGGCGCTCGTGGGCCAGCCGCTCGACCTCGGCCATGTCCACGCGGTGGTCGTCGGGCCGCACGTGGTAGGCGGCGACGTCGTAGAGCTTGCCGGAGAAGTTGAGCTTCATGCCGTGCGTCAGGTGACCGCCGTGCGCCAGGTCCAGCCCGAGGATGGTGTCGCCGGGGTGCAGCAGGGCCGCCATCGCCGCGGCGTTGGCCTGGGCGCCCGAGTGCGGCTGCACGTTGGCGTACTCGGCGGCGAACAGCGCCTTCAGCCGGTCGATGGCCAGCTGCTCGACGACGTCCACGTGCTCGCAGCCGCCGTAGTAGCGCCGGCCCGGATAGCCCTCGGCGTACTTGTTGGTCAGCACCGAGCCCTGGGCCTGCATGACCGCCACCGGCGCGGAGTTCTCGCTGGCGATCATCTCCAGCGTGGTCTGCTGCCGGACCAGCTCCGCGGAGACGGCCTGGTGGACCTGCGGGTCGGTGTCCGCCAGCGACCGGTCGAGCACGCGGTCGGGAACGGTCGGGGCCTGGGGCGCTGCGTCGACCTGGACGACCATGCCGGGTCCCTCCTGTGAGGAATTCGCGCTGAGGACTGGTATATCAGTCGTGCAACACCGTAGGGTCGGCGCTGCGCGGGGTCAAGGGGCGACCGGGGGCCGATGTCCCGCCACTCCCCCGATCGCCCGCGACCCGCACAGCAGCGACCACCGCGTCCGCTTCGCACATCCCGAGAGGAACCACCGGCATGGCCTACGAGGTGAGGGGCGTCGTCGCCCGCGGCAAGGGAGAACCGGTCAGCGTCGAGACGGTCCTGGTGCCCGATCCGGGGCCGGGTGAGGCGGTGGTCGACGTCGCGGCCTGCGGCGT
>NZ_JBJGZD010000031.1:0-47844 GCF_054050335.1 Geodermatophilus sp. SYSU D00698 | reverse complement strand
CAAAAATAAACCGACGACCAGCTGGTGTACCACCCCGCGCCCCCGCGGCGCCGCCCCCCCGCCCGCGCCCGCCCCCCCCCCCCCCCCGCCGCACGATCAGCTCAGCTGATCGTGCGGGCGAGCGCGGCGACGTCGGCCGGGCGCACCCGGCAGCAGCCGCCGACCAGCCGGGCGCCCGCGGCCACCCACGCCGCGGCGTCGCCGGCCGCGATCCCGCCGGTGCCCGTCCAGCGCCGCGCCGCGGCGTCCCACCCCTCCCCGCTGTTCGGGTACGCCACCAGCGGCACCCCGGCGGCCGCCGCGGCCGTCAGCGCCGGGAGCACCCCGGCCGGGTCGGTGCAGTTGACGCCGACGCCGACCACCTCCGGCACCCCGCGCGCCATCGCGAACACGTCCGCCGCGCGCTCGCCGCGGCGGGTGCGCGCCACGCCGTCGGCGTCGACGACGGTGGTCAGCGACAGCCACACCGGCACGCCCAGCGACGTGGCCTCGGCCAGCGCCGCCTCCACCTCGGCGGCGGCGGGCAGCGTCTCGCAGGCGAGCACGTCGGCGCCGGCGTCGGCGAGCGCGGCCATCCGCGGCCGGTGGAAGGCGCGCAGCCGGTCGACGCCGACCTCGGCCGCGTAGGCGCCGGTGTACTCCGAGCCGTCGGCCAGCGCGGCGCCGTAGGGCCCGACCGACCCGGCGACCCACGACCCCGGCGCCCCCTCCCGGGCCAGCGCCACCGAGCGGGCGACCAGCGCCAGCGCCTCGTCCCGGTCCACCCCGGCCGCGGCGAACCCCTCGACCGTCGCCTGGTAGCTCGCCGTCGTGGCCACCTGGGCCCCGGCGGCGGCGAACGCGGCGTGCGCGGCGACGACGGCACCGGGGTCGTCGCGCAGCAGCCGCGCCGACCACAGCGCCGAGGTGACGTCGTGCCCGCGGGCCTCGAGCTCGGTGGACAGGCCGCCGTCGAGCAGGACCGGGCCGGCGGCGAGGGCGGCGGGGAGGGAGGTCACCGCCCCATCGTCCTCAGGAGGGCTGGTACGGCGGCGCCACGCCCCAGCCCCAGCGCGGCACCGGGGCGTGCTCGACGACGGCGGCGCCCTCCTGCGAGTTGGCCAGCGCCAGGCGGGTGCCCCACTCGACGTAGCCGACGAAGGCGGCGCGGAACTCGGGGTCGTCGGGCAGCCCGGCGTCGTCGGCGGCGCGGCTCATCAACGTGGCGAAGCGGAACCGCTGCTCGGGCACCAGCCGCAGCCGGCGGTGGTGGGCGAGCATCCGCTCGTACCCGCCCAGCTGCTCGGTGTAGAGCGGCGGGCCGCCGAACACCTCGCACCACCAGGCGGTGACGTGCGCGCGGTGCGCCTCGGACACGCCGCCGGGGAAGAGCGGGCCGAGCAGGTCGTCCCGCTCGACCCGGTCGTAGAACGCGTCGATCAGGCGCCGGAAGGCCGGTGCACCGCCGGCCCACTCGTAGAGCGTGGGTGGCACGGCGGCCAGCGCACCACGGTCCCGGGCGGCGGGGAAGGGCTCAGCGCGCGAGGCGGTAGTGGGACAGGACGACGCCGGTCGTCGTCGCCACCGACTCGACCAGCTCCCAGCGCAGGTGCGCGCCGGCCGGGAACAGGGTGCGGCCGCCGCCCAGCGCGACCGGCGCGACGGCGAGCCACGCGTCGTCGACCAGGCCCGCCGGGAGCAGGGTGGCCAGCAGGTCGGGGCTGCCGAGGACGGTGAGGTCGGTGTCGACGGTGGCCTTGAGCTCCGCGACGGTCGCGGCGGCGTCGCCGGCGAGGACCGTGGTGTTCGCCCACGTCGGTGCGTAGCCCGGGTCCCGGGTGACGACGTACTTCCGCCTGGCGTCGAGCACCGGGCCGAACGGGTTGTCGGTGGTGCCCGCCCACGCGGCCTGCATCGACTCGAAGGTGCGCCGGCCGAACAGCATGGCGCCCTCGCCCGCCATGCCGCGGCCCATGACCTCGCCGAGGACGCCGTCGGGATAGGGCGCGAACCAGCCCCCGTGGGCGAACCCGCCGCGGGTGTCCTCGTCCGGTGAGCCCGGCGCCTGCACGACGCCGTCGAGGCTGACGTTCTCCACGATGCTGATCCGGCCCACGACTCCTCCTCCGATCGATAGCTACGGATTCAGTAGTAGTGACTAGGTCTGACAGAGTGCAAGGGGTAGCCTCGGCCGCGTGCCGGACCGCCGCAGCTACGACGACCCGTGCGGGGTCGCCCGCGCTCTCGACGTCGTGGGGGAGCGGTGGGCGCTGCTCGTCGTCCGCGAGCTGCTGCTCGGCCCCAAGCGCTACACCGACCTGGCGCGCGGGCTGGCCGGCGGCAGCCCGACCGTGCTGAGCCAGCGGCTGCGCGACCTGGAGGCGGCCGGGATCGTCACGCGGTCGGTGGCCGGGCCGCCGGTGGGCGGGCGGGTCTACGCCCTCACCTCGCGCGGGCACGAGCTCGAGGACGTGCTGCTCGCGCTCGGCCGGTGGGGCTCGCGCACGGTGCAGACCTCGGCCGGCGAGCTGGGTACCGACGCGTTCGTGCTCGCGCTGCGCACCGTCGCCGACCCCGCGCGGCTGGCCGGGTGGTCGGCGCGGGTGGAGCTCGCCGTCGACGACCCCGCGGCGCCCGACCGGGTCACCCTCACCGTCGCCGACGGCCGGCTGTCCGCCGTCCGCGGCACGACCGGCGCGCCGGATGCCGTCCTGTCCGGCGCGCCGGCGGTGCTGCGCCCGGTCGCCTTCGGCCGCCGGTCCCTCGACGATGCCCTGGCTGCCGGGGACCTGCGGGTCGACGGCGACGTCGAGGTCGTGCGCCGCCTGCTGGGCGCGCTCGTCCCGCCGGTCCCGGCCTGACCTCCGCGATCACGGATCTGGCGTGGCGACGCGCCGGGCGACGTCGGCGTGTCCCCACCGCGGGCCGTGATCGCGGACGACCAGGCCGTCGACGAGACTGGGCGGGTGCCCGGCAGTGACGACACCAGCGGAGACCTCCCGGTCACCGGCTCCCTCGTCGTCCCCGCCGCGGCGCTGGCGTGGCGCTTCTCGCGGTCGTCGGGGCCCGGCGGGCAGGGCGTCAACACCGCCGACTCCCGCGTCGAGCTGTCGGTCGCGCCACTGGAGTTGCGCGGGCTGACCGACGCGCAGCGGCAGCGGCTGGCCGAGCGGCTGGGCCCGCGGCTGGTCGACGGCGTCCTGACCGTCGTCGCCAGCGAGCACCGCCAGCAGCTGCGCAACCGGGCCGCGGCCCGCGAGCGGCTCGCCGCGGTGCTGCGCGCCGCCCTGGCCGCGCCGCCACCGCCGCGCCGGCGCACCAAGCCGACCCGCGGTTCGCAGGAGCGGCGGATCGCGGAGAAGAAGCGCCGCGGCGAGCTCAAGCGCCGCCGCGGCAGCTGGGAGTGAGGACGCCTGCGGTCCTCCCTCGGCCCCCTCGCAGGGGCTCGCCGCGAGCGCGCGAGCGGTGGGGGGGCGAGGGGTCCTCCGTCAGAGCTCCGGCATCGGCACGCCCGGCGGCCGCACCGCCACCCACAGCGGCAGCTGCCCGTCGGCCGAGCGGGTCGCCTGCGTCACCTCGAACCCCAGGCCGCGGGCGAAGCGCACGACCGCCCACGCGGGGGCGACCAGCGCGGCGGGGACCCCGTCGGCGTCGCAGCGGGCCAGCACCGGCGCGAGCACCGCGCCGCCGAGCCCGCGACGGCGCGAGCGCGGCCGGGTGGCCAGCGCGCGCAGCCGCCAGTGCGGGCCCTCGGGCAGCGCGGTGGCGAGCTGGGCCTCGGTGCGGGCGACGGCGTCGGCGCGGTCGGCGTGCAGTCGCGGCACCTCCCGTTCCAGCGCCGCGCGGACGTCGGCCGGCACCGGCGTCGCGGCCCCGGCGGGGGCGTCCCAGGAGGCGACGGCGTCGACGTCCTCGCTGACCCAGGTCGTGCCGGTGGCGACCCCGCGGTGGCCCGCGTCGAGCTCGGCCAGCCGGGTGAGCCGCTGCGTGCGCCCGTCCAGCGGCAGTGCCCAGCGCACCCACCGCGACTCGGCCAGCGCCACGGTGAGGGTGGCGGCGATGCGCGGCACGTCGCGCGGCTCGGCCGCCCGGACCACCGGGACGCCGACGTGGACCGTCGGCCCGGGTTCGCTCATGCCAGCCATGACACCACGGCGCGCGCACGGCCCGGACGCGACCGTGGGGCCGGCCCCCGGGACGGGACCGGCCCCACGGGGCGTCGGACTCACACGTAGAAGCCGGCGCGGTCGACCCTGCGGTGGTAGCCGGTACCGAGCTCGCCGCCCAGGATCGCGCCGAGCAGCGTGGCCAGGAGCGCGGCGGTGCCGGCGATGATCCCGGCGGTGGTCAGGGTGTCCCCGCTTATCGGGATGCTGGGCAGGTTGAGCTGCGAGAGCACGTCGTACTCCGAGCCGAGCACCGCGCCGAGGACGGCGAGGACGACGACGACCAGCAGGCCGACCAGCCACACGGCGATGCCCTGCCGGACCCGTCGAAGCGGGCCATGCGCCCGGCGACGTAGCCGCCGGCGGGGTGGGCCAGGAACAGCACGACCAGCAGCGTGGTGCCGCCGATGACGCCGATGGTGTCGGCCTGTGCAGTAGCCGGCTCGGCGGCCTGGTCGGCGCTGGACACCCGGGCCAGGCCGAAGGCGACGCCGGCGGCGGACAGCAGGGCCAGCAGGACCACGGACAGGCCGTTGGCGGACAGCCAACCGAAGAAGACCGCTCCCCACGTGATGCCGCCGAAGCGCTCGTGCTGCGCGTCGACGGCGTCAGGGGCCTTGCCGCAGGTGGCCGCCGCACCGACCGAGCCGGAGGTGGCGTCGCCGCCGGGAGAGGAGCTCATGGTGCCTTCCCGAGGGGATCGGGGAGTGCGGGTGCGGACCGGCCGACGGGCCGGCCGGTCCGCGGTGGGGTCAGCGGCGACGGGTCGTCGGGTCGATGTCGCCGTCGACCTCGATCTGCTCCTTGCGCACCTGGTCGGAGACGGTCTCCTGCTCGGTCACCGTCCGGGTGTCGAGGCGGACGCGCTCGACCGGCGTGGCCTCCTTGGACACGACGGGGCGCTCGGCGTGCAGGACGACCTCGTGCTCCTCCTCGGAGATGGCCGGCCCGTCCATCGCGTTGCCGATGTTGGCGTCGGTGATGGGCTCGCGCTCGACCCGCACCTCCTCGTGGGAGACGGGGACGGTCTGGCTCACGTTCTCCGTGACGACGTACTTCCGCAGCCGCGCCCGGCCGGCCTCGACCCGCTGGGTGCCCACCTCGAGGTGCTCCTCGGAGCGGGTCATGGCGTTGTCGGTCGTCGGGCCCGAGGTGTCGCGGCCGACGACGCCCTCCCGGCCGCTGAGGTCGACACGGCCGCCGGTCGTCCCGGTCGTCGTCCCGGTCGTCGTCCCGGTCGTCATCGCCTGACCGGTCGTGGTGCCCGAGGTGCCCAGGCCGTAGTAGCGGTAGAGCTCCTGCTCCTCCTGCGGCGACAGGTGGCCGGCGGAGACGTCGACGTGCGGGGCGCCCTTGACCTTCGCCTTGTCGTAGGGGACGCGCAGCTCGCCGCCGGAGACCGTGGCGTCGGCCAGGGGGACGAAGGCCTCCTTGGTGCCGAACAGGCCGGTGCGGACGGTCGCCCACTCGGGACGGCCGGTCTCGTCGTCGAGGAAGACCTCGCCGACGCTGCCGTGCTTGCCGTCGGGGCCGACGGCGGTGCTGCCGATGACGTCGCTGATCTGCCGGTCGTCGATCACGTGCGCTCCTCGCGGAAGGGGGTGGGGATCGGCCGGCTCCCTCACGCGGCGGAGTGCCGGGGGTCAGCTGGCCACCCCGGGGATGCCCCGTCGTTTACGACGTAAACCCCCTCCGGCTCACTCCCCGGGGACGCGCCCCTCCCGCCGGAGGGACTCCAGGCGGCCGAGCAGGTTCTCGAGGGCCTCCTCGAACTCGGCGGCCGACTCGTCCCGGGACAGCAGCTCCTCCAGTTCGGTGACGAGCGGGTACTGGGAGAGGTCGGTCCCGGTGCCGGGGACGCCCCCCGGCGCGTCCTCGGGACTGATCTGCACGCCCTTCTGCGACACCTCGAGCAGCAGGTGCCCGAGCAGGAAGCTCGAGTAGGCCCGGTACGCGGCGACCGCCGCCTCGACGCCGAAGCCGCTGTCGGTCATCGCGGTGAGGAAGGACTCGACCCAGCGCAGGCTGCGCAGCGGCGGGCGGACCCAGGGGGCCTCCGGCGGCCGGGTGGCCACCAGGGGGAAGACCTCGGGGTGCGCGAGGGCGATCCGCCGGACGCCGTGGGCCAGCCGCTGCAGGAAGTCCTGCCACCCGCCGGCGGCGCGCATGTGCACGTCCGGATCGCCGTACAACTCGTCGATGACGGTCTCGACGACGCCGTCGAGCAGCTGCTCGCGTCCGGGCACGTACCGGTAGAGCGCCATGGCCTCCACCCCGAGGAAGGCGCCGAGCCGCCGCATGGTGAGGGCGGCGAGACCGTTCCGGTCGATGAACTCGACGGCCGCGCCCAGGATGCGGCGGCGGTCGAGGGGGGCCCGCCCGGTGCTGGGAGGGCCCGCGGGGAGGACGGCCGCCGCGCCGCCACGGGCCTCCGGCGAGTCGGGGTCGGGACGGTGCACCGGGACGGTGTCGTCGGTCCGCGCCACGTCCGCCTCCCGGTTCCTCGTCGGACCCTGCATACCACCGTCGCCGCACCGGACCCCGTGCCCGCCCGTGAGGTCTCCGGAACGCAGCCTTGACGTCGTCGTGGCCGCGGGGAAACCGCCGCACCCGACGCTCGGAGCCGTGTCCGCAGCCCTCCCGTCCGGCACCGCCGCACCGGCCGGTCCCCGCACGCGGACCACCGAGACGCACTGTCCCTACTGCTCGCTGCAGTGCGGCACGGCGGTCACCGCGGGGGACCGTCCGGCGACGCTCGTACCCCTCGACTTCCCGACCAACCGGGGCGGGCTGTGCAGCAAGGGCTGGTCGGCCACCGAGCTGCTCGACCACCCCGAGCGGCTGACCCGCCCGCTGGTCCGCGCAGTGCCCGGCGACCGCACCAGCCCGCTGGTCGAGGCCGGCTGGGACGAGGCGCTCGACCGCGTCGTCGCCGCGATCGGGCGCACCCAGGCCCGGTACGGCCGCGACGCCGTCGGCTGCTTCGGCGGCGGGTCGCTGACCAACGAGCAGGCGTACCAGTTCGGCAAGTTCGCCCGGGTCGCGCTGCGCACCAGCGCCATCGACTACAACGGCCGCTTCTGCATGTCCTCGGCGGTCGCCGCGGCCACCCGCGCCTTCGGCCTCGACCGCGGGCTGCCGTTCCCGCTGGCCGACGTCGCCGGCGCCGACGTCGTCGTGCTGGTGGGCAGCAACCCGGCCGACACCATGCCGCCGGCGATGCAGCACCTCGACGCCGGCCGGGCGCGCGGGGCGCTGCACGTCGTCGTCGACCCCCGCCGGACGGCGACCGCCCGCAGCGCCGGGCTGCACCTGCAGCCGCTGCCCGGCACCGACCTGGCACTGGCCAACGGGCTGCTGCACGTGGCGATGGCCGAGGGGCTGGTCGACGAGGCGTACGTGGCCGCGCGCACCACCGGCTTCGACACCGTGCGCGCCGCGGTGCGCAGCTACTGGCCCGACCGCGTCGAGCGGCTCACCGGCGTGCCGGTGGAGCAGCAGAGGCGCACCGTGACCGCGCTCGCCCGGGCGGAGCGCGCGATGGTGCTCACCGCGCGCGGCGCCGAGCAGCACAGCGCGGGCACCGACACCGCGACCGCGTGGCTCAACCTGGCGCTGGCCCTCGGGCTGCCCAGCCGGCCCGGCAGCGGCTGGGGCACCCTCACCGGCCAGGGCAACGGGCAGGGCGGCCGCGAGCACGGGCAGAAGGCCGACCAGCTGCCCGGCTACCGCAGGCTCGCCGACCCGGCCGACCGCGCGCACGTCGCCGCCGTCTGGGGCGTCGACCCCGACGACCTGCCGGCGCCCGGGCGCAGCGCCTTCGAGCTGCTCGACGCGCTCGGCACCGACGGCGGGGTGCGCACCCTGCTCGTGCTCGCCTCCAACGTCGCCGTCTCCGCGCCCGACGCCCGCCGGGTGGTCAGCCGGCTGGGCGACCTGGACTTCCTCGCCGTCAGCGACTTCTTCCTCTCCGAGACCGCGGCGCTGGCCGACGTCGTCCTGCCCAGCGCCATGTGGGCCGAGGAGTCCGGGACCATGACCAACCTCGAGGGCCGGGTCATCCGCCGGCGGCGCGCGCTCGACCCGCCCGACGGCGTCCGCGACGACCTGGCCCTGCTCGCCGAGCTGGCCGGCCGGCTGGGCGCGCGGGGCTTCTCCGCCGACCCGGAGACCGTCTTCGCCGAGCTCGGCCGGGCCAGCGCCGGGGGAGCGGCCGACTACTCGGGCATCACCTACGACCGCATCGACGCCGAGCAGGGCGTGTTCTGGCCGTGCCCCGCCACCCCGGACGACGAGCCGGGCCACCCCGGCACCCCGCGGCTGTTCACCGAGCGGTTCGCCACCCCCGACGGCCGCGCCCGGTTCGTGCCGGTGCACCACACCGGCGCGCGCGAGCAGCCCGACGCCGAGTACCCGTACGTGCTCACCACCGGCCGGGTGCTCGCCCACTACCAGTCGGGCACCCAGACCCGCCGGACGCGCAGCCTGCAGCTGGTGGCCCCCGTCCCGCGGGCGGAGCTGCACCCCGACCTCGCCCGCCGGCTGGGGATCGCCCACGACGACGTCGTCGAGCTGGCCACCCGCCGCGGCCGCGCCCGGTTCACCGCCGCGGTCACCGACGCCATCCGCCCGGACACCGTCTTCGTGCCCTTCCACTGGGGCGGCGGGTCCAGCGCCAACGCGCTCACCGACCCCGCGCTCGACCCGGTCAGCCGGATGCCCGCCTTCAAGGCCTGCGCGGTCGCCGTCACCCGCGTCGGCGGCCCGGCCGAGCGGCCGCCCGCCCCCGACGCCGCGAGCCAGCCCGCCCCGCAGCCGCACACCCGCCCCGTCCCGCCCGCACCACGGCCCCCGACCCGGAGCCCGAGGAGGAGCCATCCCGTGAGAAGCAGCCCCCGATTCCTGCAAGGCGTCTTCCCGCTCACCGGGGAGGGCCTGGCCAAGCCCGGCCCGGTCGACCCGGCGCTGCGCTACCAGGTGCCCGCCGGCGCCACCGCCCAGGCGCTGTACTTCCGCGGCGGCAACTCCACCGCGGAGCTGGTCTACGTGCTGCTGCTGCGCGACGGCGAGCCGATGCGCTGGTTCCCGATCGGTGCCAGGGGGGACGTGCACGTGCCGCTGCGGGTGGTCGAGGACCTGCCCGGCGGCTGCGTCGTCGAGTTGCACGCCGCCGCGCCCGAGGGCGTCACCGGCGAGCTCGTGGTCGACCTGGGCCTGGTGGAGGTGTGATGACGGGAGTGCTCGGCGGCCGCCCCGAGGGGCTGACCACGCTCGCGCTGGACGACGACCTCGATCCCCGTCCGCGGCTGGTCGTCGTCGGCAACGGCATGGCCGGCGCCCGGTTCGTCGAGGAGGTGCTCGAGCGCGGCGGCGGCGAGCAGTTCCGGATCACCGTGTTCGGCGACGAGCCGCACGGCAACTACAACCGGATCCTGCTCAGCCCGGTCCTGGCCGGGGAGACGTCCGAGGACGACATCGTCCTCAACAGCCACGACTGGTACGCCGACAACGGCGTCACGCTGCGCGCCGGCGTCCGGGTGGAGCGGATCGACACCGCCGCCAAGGTCGTGTACGCCGCCGACGGGACCACCGCCGCCTACGACCACCTCGTGCTGGCCACCGGCAGCTACAGCTTCGTACCGCCGATGACCGGCGTCCGGCGCGACGACGGCAGCCTGCTGCCCGGCGTGTACGGCTTCCGCACCATCGACGAGACCCGCGCGATGCTCGCCGCCACCGGCCGCTGCCGGAAGGCGGTGGTCATGGGCGGAGGACTGCTCGGGCTGGAGGCCGCCCGCGCGCTGCAGGGCCACGGCCTCGAGGTCGACCTCGTGCACGCGATGCCGTGGCTGATGAACGCCCAGCTCTCCCGGGAGGCCGGTGCCGTCCTCGAGCGCAGCGTCACGTCGCTCGGCATCACCGTCCACCTCGACGTGCTGGCCACCGAGGTGCTGGGCGACGACGCCGTCGAGGGCGTGCTGCTGGCGGACGGGCGGCGGATCGACTGCGACCTGCTCGTCGTCGCCGCCGGCGTCCGCCCGCACACCGACGTCGCCGTCCGCTCGGGCCTGGAGGTGGAGCGCGGCGTCGTCGTCGACGACCAGCTGCGCACCGACGACCCCGACGTCCACGCCATCGGCGAGTGCGCCCAGCACCGCGGCTCGGTCTACGGCCTGGTCGCCCCCGCCTGGGAGCACGCGAGGGTGCTCGCCAACGTGCTCACCGGCACCGACCCGGACGCCGAGTACCACGGCAGCCGGACGGCGACCAAGCTCAAGGTCGCCGGGGTCGACGTCGCCACGATGGGCGTGAGCACCCCCGAGCGCGACTCCGACGAGTTCCTCGTCATCTCCGAGCCCCGGCGCGGCGTGCACCTGTCCGTGGTGGTCCGGGACGACCGGCTGGTCGGCGCCACGCTGCTCGGGGACACCCGCAAGGTCGCCTACCTCACCCAGGCGTTCGACCGCGGCAGCGCGCTGCCCGAGGAGCGCATCCGGCTGCTGGTCGACCTGTCCGACGGGCAGGAGGAGGTCGGCGTCGCGGAGATGCCCGCCGACTCCCAGGTCTGCAACTGCAACGGTGTGACCAAGGGCGCGATCTGCGGGGCGGTGGCCGACGGCTGCGGCAGCGTCGGCGCGGTCATGGACCGCACCCGCGCCGGCAAGGGCTGCGGGTCCTGCAAGGCGCTGGTGAGGCAGGTCGTGGAGTGGGCCGCCGACGGCGACGTCGCCGAGGACCCGGCCGCCTCGTACTACGTGCCGGGCGTCCCGCTGGCCAAGCCCGACCTCGTGGCCGCGGTCCGGGAGCGGGACCTGCGCAGCGTCTCCGCCGTGTTCGCGGCGCTCGCTCCCGGCGGCAAGGAGGACGCCCGCTCGAAGATGGGCCTGACCTCGCTGCTCAAGACGGTGTGGGGCACCGAGTTCGTCCGGGAGGAGGACGCCGAGTTCGTCAACGACCGGGTGCACGCCAACATCCAGCGCGACGGCACGTTCTCCGTCGTCCCGCAGATGAAGGGCGGGGTGACGACGCCGGCCCAGCTGCGCCGCATCGCCGACGTCGCCGAGAAGTACGAGGTGCCGATGGTCAAGGTGACCGGCGGGCAGCGGATCGACCTGCTCGGCGTGCGCAAGGAGGACCTGCCCGCGATGTGGGCCGACCTCGGCATGCCCTCGGGCTACGCCTACGGGAAGAGCATGCGCACGGTGAAGACCTGCGTGGGCAGCGACTTCTGCCGGTTCGGGCTCGGGGACTCCACGCAGCTGGGCATCGACCTGGAGACCCGGCTGCAGGGCATCGAGAGCCCCGCGAAGATCAAGATGGCCGTCGTCGGGTGCCCGCGGAACTGCGCCGAGGCGTACGTCAAGGACGTCGGCGTCGTCGCGGTCGGGAGCGGCCGCTGGGAGGTGTACGTCGGCGGCGCGGCCGGGGCCACGGTGCGCAAGGGCGACCTGCTGGCCACGGCCGACTCCCCGGAGGCGGTGATGACGCTGGTCGGCCGGTTCGTGCAGTACTACCGCGAGAACGCCAACTGGCTGGAGCGGACCTACGACTTCGTGCCGCGGGTCGGGCTGGAGCGGGTCCGGTCGGTGGTCGTCGACGACGCCGACGGGATCTGCGCCGACCTCGACGCGGGCCTGCAGCGCTCGGTCGACGCCTACACCGACCCGTGGGCGCAGGACGGTCCCGAGCCGGCGACGCCCGGGCAGTTCCGGCCGGCGCTGCCGCTGGTCGCGCTGCCGCAGGTGCCGGTCCGGTGAGCGTCGTCGACACCCGGCCGGCCGCTCCCGCCGGCGTCCGGGCGTACGCGGTCGGGCGGGCCGGGGACGTGCCGCCGGGGGAGGGGCGGGCGTTCGTCGCCGGGGACGTGCAGGTCGCCGTCTTCCGGCTGCGCGACGGGTCGCTGCACGCCACCCAGGCCGCCTGCCCGCACGCCGGCGGCCCGCTCGCCGACGGGCAGACCGACCCGGACGTGCTCGTCTGCCCGCTGCACCTGTACGGGTTCCGGTGGACCGACGGCGCGTCGACCGGCGGCGACGTCGGCCCGGTGCGCGTCTACCCGGTCCGCGAGATCGACGGGATGCTCGTCGTCGACGTCTGACCCGGTGCGCCTCCGCGGACGTGCACCGTGCACTTCCGCGGAGATGCACACCCTCAGTCCTCGATGACGTCGAGGCCCTGCTCGCGCAGCCGCGCCAGGGAGGCGAGCATCCCCTCCACCACCTCCGGGGCGTGCCCCTCCCAGTCCTCCACCTCGCCGACGACGCGCAGCGGGGAGCGGGTCCGGTAGGACCGCGTGGGGTTGCCGGGGAACCGCTTGTCGGTGACGTTCGGGTCGTCCTCGAAGGGGCCCAGCGGCTCCACGACGTAGACGTGTCCCCGGTGCCGGTCCCCGGCCAACGCCGTCGCCAGCTCCGCGCCCCAGGCGGCGGTGTCGACCAGCGCGGTGAAGTACACGTGGTTCATCACCCGGCCGGCCCGGAAGTTGGAGCCGCGACCGGGGACCAGCTCGTCGCCGACCGCCAGCGTCGCCCGCGTCCCGTGGAAGAAGGGCCCGGGGACGTCCCCGCAGTTCTCGAAGGTGACGGGGACGCGCGGCGACTGCTCCACCTCGGCGATGATGCCCTCAGGGGTGCATGCGGGCGCCCCTGGTGACCTTGTCGACGGCGTTCCGCAGGCCGTGCACGGCGATCCCGACCAGGTCGAGGTCGGCACCGGCGACCGCGCGCACGGCGGCCCGGTTCTCGGCGTCGCCGCCGGTGGCGAACAGGTCCGCGGTGAACAGCGACGTCGGCAGCCCCCGCGCGAGCGCCCGCGTCCGCGCCCGGGCGAGCAGCTCACCGGGCCCGGTGAGGACCAGCACCGGCTGGCGGAACATCGCGAGGTAGCGGGTGCCGTCGGCGTCCTCGTAGGGCCGGCCGACCAGCTCCGGCACCGCGGCGGCGACCGCGCTCGCCAGGAACGCGGTCACGTTGAGCTCCTGCCAGGGCAGCAGGTCCTCCCGCAGCAGGACGGCGATCTTCGTGGGCCACGACGGGCCGGCGTCTCCGGTCTCCTCGGCGGGCGGCGTCTCCGTTTCCTCGGCGGGCGGCGTCTCCGTGCCCTGCAGCATCTCCATGCCCTGCAGCGTCGGGCCGGGCGGCGGCCCTGTTCTTGTACGTTCCTGTCGTGACGGCTGAGGTGGTCGCCTGGCGGCCTCCGGTCCCGGGCCTGACCGAGGTGTTCCACGCCCGCTTCACCGACCACGTCTACCCGCCGCACACCCACGACGCCTGGACGCTGCTGCTCGTCGACGACGGCGCCGTCCGCTACGACCTCGACCGGCACGCGCACGGCGCCTCCCCGGCCGCGGTCACCCTGCTGCCGCCCGGCGTGCCGCACGACGGGCGGTCGCAGTTCCCCGGCGGTTTCCGGAAGCGGGTGCTCTACCTGGAGCCGGCGACCCTGGGCGAGCAGCGCATCGGTCCCGCCGTCGACCACCCCGCGCTCGCCGACCCCGTGCTGCGCGACCGCGTCTCCCGGCTGCACGCCGCGCTCACCCCGCACAGCGAGGCGCTGGAGGCGGAGAGCCGGCTGGCGTTCGTGCTCGAGCGGCTGCGCCGGCACCTCGACCGCGCCGTCGTCGCGGCCCCGTCCGTGCGGGACGACCCGCTCGCCGACCGGCTGCGCGACCTGCTCGACGCCCGCCTCGCCGACGGGGTGTCCCTGGAGGCGACGGCGGCCGGGTGGGGCGTGCACCCGACCCACCTGGTCCGCGCGTTCACCCGCCGGCACGGGCTGCCGCCGCACCGGTACCTGACCGGCCGGCGGGTCGACCGCGCCCGGCGGCTGCTGCTCGACGGGTTGCCCGCCGCGGAGGTGGCGACGGCGGTCGGCTTCTTCGACCAGGCGCACCTGACCCGGCACTTCCGCCGGATGCTGGCGACGACGCCCGCCGCCTACGCCCGCTCGGCCTGACCGCTCCGCGCGCCGGCGTCGGAGGCGCGGCGTGTGCACCGAGCGCGGTGCCGGACCGCCCCGGGTCGCGCCCCGTGCACATCCCGCGCCCTGTGCACGGGCCCGTGCTCTCCGCGCGGTCGGGCGTGCGCTCCCCGGCCGACCGACGGGGCCGTGGGCCCCGGGAGCGCACACCCGTGGGAGCACCCGAGCGCTCAGGGCGCCGGGACGACGACGGTGGCCTCCATCGGCCCGCCGCACTCCTCGCTGCCCCCGACCCGCACCCAGTCCAGGTCGGCGTCGACCTCGGCGAGCGCACCGCCGTCGGCCGCGAGCACGGTGACGGTCGCGGCGTCCGGTGTCCCCGTGTCCGTCGGTACGCCGGCCGTCGTCCCGGTCAGCGGCGCGGTGACCTCGCGCCGCGGCTCGGGGTCCCGGTCGAGGCGGACGACCTGCCCGCACGAGGGCTCGCAGACCACCCGCACCGACGCCGGGGCCGGACCGGTCCAGTCGCCGGTGAGCTCCACCCGCACCGCGTGGACCCACCCGATCGGCGGGCAGACGACCTCGCCGGAGCCGCCGGGTGCTCCCGCGCAGCCGGCGAGCAGGGCGGCGGCCAGCAGCACCGGGATCCTCACTCGAGCGACGCCTCCAGGAGCGGCTGGGCGCGCTCGAGCACCGCGCCCGCCGCGTCGAGGGTCTCCACCGACGCCAGGTCCCCGGGGGCCGCGACCACCGCGACGCCGTCGTCGAGCGCGGTCTCGCCGAGCAGGCCGCCGGCTGCGTCCAGCAGCCGCACCGCCGTCGCCCCCGGCGGGGCCACCACGACCAGGGTCGGCAGCACGGGCGAGTCCGCACTGGCGTCGGTCACCTCGCACACCGCGGCCACCGCCCGGTCGCCCTCGCCGGCTGCCCGCAGCGCCGACCCGCAGCTCCAGCCGGCGCTGCCGCTGCGGTCGACGGCCACCGCGGCCGTCGTCCCCACGTACACCGCACCCGAGGGGAGGGTGGCGGAGAAGACGGCCACCCGGGCGGTGCCGACGGTGGGCGCGGGCACGTCGCCGGCCCACAGCACGGTGAAGGCGACGGCGTCCGCGGTCAGCCCGGTGCGCGCGAGGAGGGACTCCATCTCGCCCGTGCGCACCTCGTCGCCGGGCGCCGCCGGCGGCTGCTCGCGCGCCCAGGCGACGTCGAGGTCGCCCGGCGGGGCCTCGGCCCAGCGGGTGTCCGGCATGCCGGTGGCCAGCACGGACCCGTCGCGCTCGACGCGGTAGCGGAAGGCGGCGTCGGAGGGCAGCGACGACGGTCCGCGGTCGAGCACCGCGACGCCGTCGGGGGCCGCCACCTCCGTCCAGGTGCGCGAGACGGTGCCGTCGGCGGCGACCTCCGGCCGCTCGGACACGCTGACCACGTCACCCGGCGCGGCCACGACCACCACCGCGTCGATCCCCGTGTCGGCGTAGGCCAGGGGAAGGGAGGGGTCGACGGCGTGCGGCACGTCCTGCACCGTCATCTGCTCCGCCGTCGCGCCGGCCGGGCCCGTGAACCAGGCGACGACGGTCCCGCCGCGCACGCCGAGGTCGGTCTCCAACTCGGGGTCGGGCACGAGCGGCGGCGGTTGCGCCCCGGTGCGGGCGGCCACCAGGGCCCAGCGCGCGCCGGCGACGTCCCCGGCGAAGACGACGTGCCGGTCGGCCACGGCCGGCTCGGGCACGCCGACGTCCGCGCTCGACCACGGCAGCCGACGCACGCCCTCGACGAACGCCGCGTCCCCGGCCAGCGAGCCGCGGGTGGGTCCGGAGAGCACGTCGGCCGCGGCCTTCCCGGGCGCGGCCACGCCGGCGGCGGGGACCGGGTCGTCCCCGCCGCGCACCACCACCGGCACCGCCACCACCACGGCCGCCACCGCGACGGCGACCGCGGCGATGCCCGTGCGCCGGCGCCGGTCGCGCCGGTGCCGCGTCACCACCGCGGCGGCGAGGTCCTCCCGCGGCGGGGGAGCGGTGCGCTCGGCGAGCCGGGTCAGCCGGTGGGTCAGGTCGTCCATCAGGAGTCCTCCCCGCTCACGAGGACCGGCGGCGCCAGCAGCGCGCGCAGGCGGGCCAGCCCCCGGGTGGTGTGGGTGTTCACCGCGCTGGCCGAGCAGCCCATCGCCTCGGCGGCCTGCTGCTCGGAGAGGTCGGCGTAGTAGCGCAGGACGACGGCGGCGCGCATCCGCGGCGGCAGCGAGCGCAGCGCGGCGCGCAGCTCCTCGTCGTCCTCGCGCGGCCGCGCCGGGTCGGCGCGGTCGGGCAGCGTCTCGACCACCTGCTCGGTGCTCGCCAGCCGGCGCCGCCAGCTGGTGTGGGTGGTGACGAGGACCCGGCGGACGTAGGCGGTCGGGTCGCCGCCGCGGGTGACCCGGCCCCAGTGCCGGTAGGTCTTGAGCAGCGCGGTCTGCACCAGGTCCTCGGCGTGCCCGCGGTCCCCGGCGAGGAGCACGGCCAGGCGCAGCAGCCCGGCCTGCTCGCGGGACACGAAGTCCTCGAAGGACGCGTCCTCGAAGCCCTGCTCCACCCGTGCCCTCCCGCGGTCGGCCGTCACCCCTTCCACGCTGCGGGGCACCCGCCGCACCCACACCGGCAGGTCACGGACGGGTCACGATCCGCCGGGGAGGTCAGGCCAGCTCGGCGAGGGCGGCGGCGACCGTCGCGTCGCGCACGAAGTCCAGCGCCAGCAGCCGGTGCACGAGCACGCCGCGGCGGGTCAGCCGCAGGTCGGCCGGGCGCAGCCGGGGGAGCGCCGCGCCGCCGGGGCGCGGGGTCGCCGGCGGCGGGTCGAGCAGTCCGCGGCGCTGCAGGTCGGTGAGGTCCTCCAGCGCGCCCCACGCGGTCCAGCCGCGCGGGTCCTGCGGCACCGGCGCCATCGGCAGCGGGGTGCGCTCGCGCCGGCCGACCGCGGCCAGCAGCACCCACTGCCGGCCGGTGAGCTCCGTGGCCACCCGCAGCCCGCGGAACACCACGGCGGCGTCGAGGTCGGGGGAGACGGCGGCCTCGGCGAGCAGGTAGCCGAGGTGGCGCACCCGCCACTCCTCGGTGACGGCACGCGCGGCGAGCACCACGGCCTCGGCCACCTCGTCGGCGGGCGCGCGGTCGCCGGGACCGGGGGTGAGGAACCCGTCGGTGCGCACCGTGCGGCCCTGGGCGGCGCGGGTCACCGACAGCTCGGCGGCGAAGGCGAGCGCGGCGCCGGCGCGGCAGCGGGCGCGGGAGGACACCGGCGCGGGCGGGTCGGTGTCGGCCGCGGTCGCGGTGCGCCGCAGCCACGCGGCCAGCCCGCCGTCCAGGCGCACCTTCGCCGAGCCGTCGTCGAACACCAGCCCCGCGGCCGTGCGCGCCATCGTCCCGGCGACCAGTTCCCCGGACTCCACGAGCGCGCGTCCCGGTGCCGCCTCCGTGTACTCCGCCACGCCGTCGATCATGGCCGAGCCGGCCGCCCCGTGTCGGCCCGGCGCCCGGACCCTCACCACAGCGGGGCAGGGCCGGTGAGCACAACGGAACACACGGTCAGCCCGACGGCGACGGAGGGGAAACCGCCGCCCGCGACGCTCCCGGTCCATGGCCGCCCCCACGCGCACCGCGCCACCCACCGCCCCCGCGCCGTCGAGCCCGCCGCGCGGCCGGCGCTGGATCGACGACTGGCGCCCCGAGGACCCGCAGTTCTGGGAGACCACCGGCCGGCGGGTCGCCCGCCGCAACCTGTTCTTCTCGGTGTTCTCCGAGCACGTCGGCTTCTCGGTCTGGAGCCTGTGGTCGGTCGTGGTGCTGTTCCTGCCCGAGCCGGTGTTCGGCATCGACCCGGCCGGCAAGTTCCTGCTCACCACGCTGCCGACCGCGCTGGGCGCCGCCGTCCGGCTGCCCTACACCTTCGCCGTCGCCACGTTCGGCGGCCGCAACTGGACGATCGTCAGCGCCGCCCTGCTGCTGGTCCCGACGATCGCCACCGCCGTCGTCCTCGAGCCCGGCGTCTCCTACACGACGCTGCTGGTCGTCTCCTGCCTCGCCGGCGTCGGCGGCGGCAACTTCGCCAGCTCCATGGCCAACATCAACGCCTTCTACCCCGACCGGCTCAAGGGCTGGGCGCTGGGCCTCAACGCCGGCGGCGGCAACCTCGGCGTCCCGGTGGTGCAGCTCGTCGGCCTGCTCGTGCTGGCGACCGCTGGGGTGGAGCACCCGCGGATCGTGCTCTGCGTCTACGTCCCGCTGATCGTCGTCGCCGCCGTCGGCGCGGCCCTGCTCATGGACAACCTGACGACGGCGCGCAACCAGCCGCGGGCCCTGCGCGAGGCGGCCCGCGAGCCGCACACCTACGTCATGTCGTTCCTCTACGTCGGCACCTTCGGCTCGTTCATCGGCTTCGGGTTCGCCTTCGGCCAGGTGCTGCAGAACCAGTTCGGCGAGGACTTCGCCACCCCGCTGGCCGCGGCGTCGCTGACCTGGCTGGGCCCGCTGCTCGGCAGCCTGGTCCGGCCGCTCGGCGGGTCGCTGGCCGACCGCTTCGGCGGTGCCCGGATCACCCTCTGGACCTTCGTCGCGATGGCCGCCGGCGCCGCGGTGGTCCTCGCGGCGAGCCGGGTGGGGTCGCTGCCGCTGTTCGTCGTCGGATTCGTGCTGCTGTTCGCGCTCAGCGGGGTCGGCAACGGGTCGACCTACAAGATGATCCCGGCGGTCTCCCGCACCCGGGCGCGGCAGCGGGTGGCCGCCGGCGCCGACCCCGCCGCCGCCGACCGGCAGGCGCTGCGGACGTCCGGGGCGCTGATCGGCATCGCCGGCGCGGTCGGCGCGTTCGGCGGGGTGCTGGTGAACCTCGCGTTCCGGCAGTCGTTCCTCACCACCGGCAGCGGCGACGCCGCCTACCTCGTTTTCATCGCCTTCTACGCGGTCTGCGTCGCGGTCACCTGGGCGGTCTACCTGCGGCCGACCGCCCGCGCGGTCGGCGTGTGAGCGCGGTCCCCGCGCACGTCCGCGGACGTGCGCGGGGACTCACACCGCCAGGCGGTAGCCGCGCTTGACGACGGTCTCGACGACGCCCGGCCCGAGCGCGGCGCGCAGCCGGGTCACCGCCATCTCCACCGCGTGCCCGTCCCCGCCGCCGGGCAGCCCGGGCACCAGGTCGGCCTTGGCGACGACGGCGCCGGGACGGGCGGCCAGCGCCCGCAGCACCGCCATCGGCCCCGGCGGCAGCTCGACCAGGCGGCCGTCGAGGACGGCGGCGTGCCCGCGGACCTGCAGCGCGGCGCCGCCCACCCGCAGCACCGGGTCCCGCTCGGGCAGCCGGGCGACGACCTCACGGGCCAGCGCGCCCAGCCGGGAGCGCTCGGGCTGCAGCGTCGGGATGCCGGCGGCGGTCAGTGGGCCGGCGGTGACCGGACCGACGGCGACCGGCAGCACCCCGCCGCCGGCCAGCGCGGCGACCAGCTCGTCCCGGCGGCCGAGCTCGGCGGCCACCGACAGCAGGCTGGCCGCGGCCGGTGCGCTGGTGAAGGTCACCGCGTCGACCGCGCGGGCCACGACCTGACCGACCAGCCGGCGCAGCGGCGCGACGTCCTCGGGCAGCACCCACCGGTAGACCGGCACGGTCAGCACCTCGGCGCCGGTCGCGCGCAGCGCGTCGACGAACTCCGGCAGCGGGTCGCCGTGCAGCTGGACGGCGACCCGGCGCCCCTCCAGCGGGCCCTCCGCGCCGGACAGCAGGTGCTCGAGCACCTCGGCCGACGACTCCGACGCCGGCGACCACGCGTCGACCAGCCCGCCGCCGCGGATGGCGCCGCGCGCCTTGGGGCCGCGGGCGAGCACCCGGGCGCCGCGCAGGTGCCCGACCAGCGGCAGGTCCCAGGCCTCGGCGGCCTCCAGCCACCCGCGGAAGCCCACGCCCGTCGTCGCGACCACCAGGTCCACCGGCGCGGCGAGCACCGCCTCGGTGGCGGCGACCAGCTCGGCGTCGTCGGCCAGCGGCACGATCCGGATCGCCGGGGCGTACACCACCCGGGCGCCGCGGCGGTCGAGCAGCGCGCCGAGCTCCTCCCGCCGCCGCGCGGCGGTGACCGCCACGGTGTACCCGGCCAGCGGCGCGGGGCCGGCTGCCTGCTCCGGACCGGTCGCGAGCGCCGGGGCGTCGGGGGAGGAGGTCACCGGTCCATGGTGGCCGGTGGGCGTTGCGGTCGTGTGACGGCCCCTGCACGGCCGGCCGGCCGCGGGGGTGCGACCGGTCAGCGGGTGGTCCAGGAGGCGATGAGGATGCTCGCGTCGTCCTGCAGCACGCCGCCCTGGTGGTCGAGGACCGCGCGCACCAGCCGGCGCACGGTCTCCGGCGGGGGGTGCCCGGCCGCGACCGCCCGGGTGAGGAACTCGACCAGCCGCTGCTCGCCGAACCACCGTCCCGCGGCGTCGCGCGCCTCGGTGACGCCGTCGGTGTAGAGCACCAGCCAGTCCCCGGGCTCGAGCACCTCCTCGGCGACCTCGAACGCCGGCGTGCCGAGCCCGAGGGGCACCCGCCCGCCTCCGCTGAGCTCCTTGACCACGCGCCCGCGCCGCAGCAGCAGCGGCGGCGGGTGCCCGGCGCGGACGTAGCGCAGCCGCCCCGTGGCGACGTCGAGCTGGGCGAGCACCCCCGTGACGAAGGCGCTGCGGGGGAACGTCGCGGCGACCACCTCGTCCACCGCGCGGACCTGGTCGTGCAGGCCGCGCCCGTCCCGCCGTGCGCTGCGGGCGGTGGCGAGCGTCGCGGCGCTCATCAGCCCCGCCCCGAGGCCGTGTCCCATGGCGTCGAGCACGGTCAGCCACACCGCGTCCTCGGCGAGCGCGTAGTCGAAGGCGTCCCCGCCGACGGCGGCGCTGGGTTCCAGCAGGCCGGCGACGACGAAGGCGTCGGTCGCGGCGGTCAGCGGGGGGAGCTGCTGCCAGACCAGCTCGGCCGACGGCGTCCGCGGCCGGGTGCGCCGGGTGCACTCGAGCACGTCGCCGTAGACGCCCATCGAGGTGACCAGGTGGGCGACCATCGAGGCCAGCCACCAGCACTGGTCGCGCAGGCCGGGGTCCTCGAGGTCCCGGGCGGCCTCCACCCGCACCTCCAGGACGCCGACCCGGTCGGCGCCGTCGAGCAGCGGCACCCACAGGCGCGGCAGCCCCCCGGCCTCCGACGGCAGCAGCTGCCCCGACTGGAAGACGCGCCCCGGCAGGGTGCCGTCGACGGCGACCGGCTCGCCGGATCTGCGGCCCTCGCCGGGCAGCTGCACCAGCCGGCGCTGCTCGTGGTCGACGACGTGCACCGTGACGTCGACGCCCAGCACCCGGCCGGCCCCCGCGGCCAGCTGCGGCAGCCGGTCCGGCGGGGCGCTGCGGGCGGCCTCGAGCAGCTGCAGCAGCGCCGCCAGCGGCCCGGTGGTGGGCCGGGGCGGGCGCAGCGGCCGCGAGTAGGGCACCCGGCGGGCCGCGGACAGCTCGTCGAGCCGCTCGTTGACCGCGACGGCCAGCAGGTCGCCGTCGAGGTCGGACAGCCGCGCCAGCCCGTCCAGGTGGGCCTCGACGTCGAACAGGTCGGCGTTGCCCCCGAGCTCGAAGTACCGCAGCCACAGCTGCTCGAGGGTGAGCTCGGCGTGCCGGAGCGCGGCCACGAGCACGGTGCGCCGGTCCTCGTCGGGGACGCCGGCGGCGACCATCAGCGGAGCCGGCGGACGGCCGAGTCGACCACCGCCCGGGCCGCCTGCCGCAGCGTGCCGGCGTCCCCTCCGGAGCGGGACAGCAGCATGGCCAGCGCGGTCTCCTCGCCGACGCCGTGCCGGGCCATGAGCACCCCCTTGGCGGTGCTGACGACGTCGCGCGTCGTCACGGCCCTCCGCAGGTCGTCACTGGCCCGGCGGGCCTGCTCCCGGGCCGTGACGTGGGTGACCAGCAGGGCGGCCTGCGCCGCGGACAGGGTGAGCACCTGCGCGTCGTGGTCGGTGAAGACGCCGGGGTCGGCCCCGTAGACCTTGAGGGCTCCCAGCGTCCGGTCCCCGGCCACCAGCGGCACGCTCAGGGTGGACAGCAGGCCGAGCTCGACCGCCGCGGCGGCCCAGTGCGGCCAGCGGGGCTCGGCGCGCAGGTCGTCGGCCCGCACGAGCACCCGCCCGGCGGCCGCGGCCAGGCACGGCCCCTCGTCGAGCTCGTACTGCAGCGCGTCGGCGCGCTCGACCACCGGATCGGTGGAGCCCGACGACCGCCGCCCGGTGCGGTCGACGATCGAGACGCCCGCGCCGGCCGCCGCCGGGACGGTCTGCAGCACGAGGGAGCCGACCAGGCCCAGTGCGGTGGCAACGGTCTCCTCGGAGAGCAGCAGCCCGGCCACGCGCGCGGAGACGACCGACAGCTCGTCGGCCAGGGGGAGGGATCGGGTGGCGTCCTGGGACACGGGCACCTCGCGGGGACCGGCCGCGGCCACCCGCTTCTTCGAGGTGCCGCGACCTGTGGGCACCCAGGCTAGTGCCGGATCAGCGCAGGTGCGCCGCCGCGTAGCGCGGCACCCGCGCGCCGTCGCCGACGACCAGGCCGCGGGTGACCAGCAGCCGCAGGTGGGCGTCGGTCTCGGTGACGGCGAAGATCCGCATCCGCCGCTCGTACTGCGACCACGGCCGCGACCACGTCAGGTGCGCGGCCAGGTCCCACGGGGTGCTCCCCGGGTGCGCCCGGACCGCGGCCAGCAGCTCGGCCAGCCGGCGCTCGTGGTGGGCCCGCAGCTCGCGGGCCCGGCCGGCCAGGCCGCGGAAGCGCCACTCGTGGCCGGGCAGCACCTCACCGGCCTCCTCCCCGGCGACCCGCTCCAGCGAGGACAGGTAGTCGCGCAGCGGGTCGGCGGCGCCGCCGGCGTGCGTCGAGACGTTGGGGCTGATGCGGGGCAGGACGTGGTCGCCGGCGAAGAACAGGCCGGTGGCCTCGTCGGCGAAGCACAGGTGCCCGGCGGTGTGACCGGGCGTGTGGACGGCGCGCAGCGACCAGCCGGGCAGGTCCGCGCGGTCGCCGTCCTCGAGCAGCCGGTCGGGCAGCGCCAGCCGCCGCCACCGCGCGCGCTCCTCCGGCGTCCCGGCGTCCCGGCGTCCGCGCGGGCGTCCGGCTCGGGGGCGCCCAGCCCGACGAGGAAGGCGACCTCCGCCTCGGTGGACTCCTCGGGCGAGCGGGCGGTGAAGGCGGTCAGGTCGCGGGCGTCGGCCGGGTGCATCGCCACCCACGCACCCGAGGCCTCCCGCACCCGGCCGGCCAGGCCGACGTGGTCCACGTGCATGTGGGTGACCAGCACGCCGCGGACGTCGCGCACGCCGGCGCCGATCCCGGCCAGCCCGGCGCGCAGCGCCGCCCAGCTGTCGTCGGCGTCCCAGCCGGTGTCGACCAGGCCCAGCCCGCCGCCGGCCAGCTCGAGCACGTGGGCGTTGACCCACCGCAGCGGGCCGCCCATCGGCACCGGCACCGACCACAGGCCCGACCGCACCCGCTCGACGGCGGGCACCGACCGCTCGCGCCACGCGGCACGCTGCGCCCGTCCGGTCACCTCCACGGCGCTGGCGTCCTCGCCCCGGCACTCTGCCAGCCCCGGCGGCGCGCGCCGGGCTGGGACCATGGGGTCGTGCCGACGCCGCCCACCACCCCCGCCCGGATCTCCGCCGTCCCCCTCCTCATGCGGGTGGTCTGCACGCTGCTCGCCGTCACGGTCGTCGTCGTCATGGTCGTCACCGCGCTCGTCACCCACCCCTCGGACGAGCTCAACCCCTTCGACGCCGCCGACCGCGTGGCCATCGCCGGGATCGGCCTGTTCGTCGGCGCGGGGATCCTGCTGCTGGGCCGGCCGCGGGTGGACGCCGACGCCTCGGGCGTCCGGGTGCGGAACCTGCTCGGGCAGCGGACGCTGCCCTGGGCGGCGGTGCGCGGCGTCCGGTTCGACCGCCGGGCGTGGGTGGCCACGCTGGAGCTCGCCAACGGCGACGCGGTGGCGATGACGGCGCTGCAGGCGGTCGACGGCGAGCGCGCGGCCACCGCCGTCGAGGGGCTGCGGGCGCTGCTGGCCGCCGACGTCGCCGCCCGTCCCGCGCCGGCGCACGGCCCGCTGCTGCACGAGTGAGCGTCGTCCCGGCTCCCGGAATACCTGCAGCGTCCGCGACGCTGTAGCATGAGCGTGCCTCCCCGCTACACGAGGCGCGTGAACCACTCCAGCGGCCCCGCCCCGGGCCGCTGACCAAGAGGAGCCCGCTCCCACCTGGCGCCGTCGAGGTGCCCAGGTCCCCGGTTCGCGGGAGTCCGGCCTGCCCCGGCCGGTCCTCCGCGACGTGCCCGGCCCGGCGACGGGTCGGTGCCGCACCGGCGAGACGGGCCCTGTGAGCACCCGCTCACGGGGCCCTCGCCGTCTCCGGTGCCCGGGTGGGCGCGACCTCCTCCCGTGTGACAGAGCAGAGGAGAGGCCATCACCGAGCCCCGTATCAACGACCGTATCCGCGTCCCCGAGGTCCGCCTGGTGGGCCCGGAGGGCGAGCAGGTCGGCATCGTGCCGATCGGCGAGGCGCTGCGCCTGGCGCAGGACTCCGAGCTCGACCTCGTCGAGGTCGCGCCGATGGCCCGGCCGCCGGTCGTCAAGCTGATGGACTACGGGAAGTTCAAGTACGAGTCCGCCCAGAAGGCCCGCGAGGCCCGGCGGAACCAGGCGCTCACCGTCATCAAGGAGATGCGGCTGCGCCTGAAGATCGACCCGCACGACTACGAGACCAAGAAGGGCCACGTCGAGCGCTTCCTCAAGGCGGGCGACAAGGTCAAGATCACCGTGATGTTCCGCGGGCGCGAGCAGTCGCGGCCCGAGATGGGCTACCGCCTGCTGCAGCGGCTGGCCGGCGACGTCTCCGAGCTGGGCGTCGTCGAGTCCAACCCGAAGCAGGACGGCCGGAACATGGTCATGGTGATCGCCCCGCACCGGAATCAGGCCGCGACCGACGGCGCCCGCCGTCAGGCCAAGGCCGACCGGGCCGCCGAGGGGCAGACCCCGACGGCCTGAGGAAGGACCCTCCTGCCCCCCACCGCTCGCCACGCTCGCGGCGGGGCCCTGCAGGAGGGCCGACCACGCACCACCGAGACGGCCGGCGTCGTCTCGGCAGCCTCGTGCTGCCGGGCGGCGCCGACACCCACGAACAGGACGACGAGGACATGCCGAAGCAGAAGACCCACAAGGGCACCGCGAAGCGGGTGCGCGTCACGGGCACCGGCAAGATCATGCGGGAGCAGGCCAACAACCAGCACAAGTTCGAGCACAAGAGCTCGCGGCGCAAGCGCCGGCTGGAGAAGGACCAGGTCATGTCCCCGGCCGACAGCAAGACCATCAAGAAGCTGCTGGGCATCTGAGCCCCCGCCTCCCGTAACCAGCAAGGAGTTCTCACGTGGCACGCGTGAAGCGGGCGGTCAACGCCCAGAAGAAGCGCCGGACGACCCTCGAGGCCGCCAGCGGGTACCGCGGTCAGCGTTCGCGCCTGTACCGCAAGGCCAAGGAGCAGATCCTCCACTCGGCCACCTACAACTACCGCGACCGCAAGGCGCGCAAGGGTGACTTCCGCAAGCTGTGGATCACCCGCATCAACGCCGCGGCGCGGCAGAACGACATGACCTACAACCGGTTCATGCAGGGCCTGAAGCTGGCCGGCATCGAGCTCGACCGCCGCGTGCTCGCCGAGCTCGCGGTCAACGAGCCGGCCGCCTTCGCCGCCCTGGTGGAGACCGCCCGGGCCGCCGTCGCCGCGGCCCCGGCCGGCGGCGAGCAGGCCGCGTAGGTACTCCCTCCCGACGCCGTCGGTGACCGGTCCACCTGGGCCGGCGCCGGCGGCGTCGGTGCGTGTGGGGCCCGTGTGCGCGCCAGGTCGGCGGTCTCGTGGCGACGAGCGCCCGATGGCCACGGGACCGCCGATCCCGACGAGGGGAGACGACGTGAGCGAGCTGCTGACCGAGCGGTCGGGCCGGGTCGCCGCCGCGCGCAAGCTGACCCGGCGCGCCGGCCGCGACGCCGCGGGCGCCTTCCTCGCCGAGGGCCGCCAGGCGGTCTCCGAGGCGCTGGCCACCGCACCGGACGACGTCCGCGAGGTGTTCGCCACCGAGGCCGCGGCCGCCGCGCACCGCGACCTGCTCGCCGGCACCACCGTCCCCGTCCGGCTGGTCACCGAGAGGGCCGCCGCGGGCCTGTCCGAGACCGTGACGCCGCAGGGCCTGGTCGCCGTCTGCGCGCTGCGCGACCTGCCCGCCGACCGGCTGACCGCCGACCCGCCCGCGCTCGCCGTCGGCCTGGCCGGACTGGCCGACCCCGGCAACGCCGGCACCGTGCTGCGCACCGCCGACGCCTGCGGCGCCGGCGCGGTGGTCTTCGGCGCCGGGTCCGCCGACCCCTACGGCGGCAAGGCGGTCCGCTCCAGCGCCGGCAGCCTGTTCCACGTCGACGTCGTCCGGGGTGCGCCGCTGGAGCCGCTGGTCGCCGGCCTGCAGGCGCGCGGGGTCACCGTGCTGGCCGCCGACGGCGGGGGCGAGGCCGCCCTCGACGAGCTGGGGGACGCCCTCGCCGGGCCGGTGCTGTGGCTGTTCGGCAACGAGGCGCGCGGGGTGCCGCCGGAGCTGGCCGCGGCCGCCGACGCCCGGGTGCGGATCCCGATGCGCGGCCGCGCCGAGAGCCTCAACCTGGCCGCCGCCGCGGCGATCTGCCTCTACGCGACGCAGCTCGCCCAGGGCTGAGAGACGTCCGCCGGCCGCTGACGGCCACCGGCACCGACCTGCTCGGCCTGGTCGAGCACCTGGCCTGCGTGGAGGCCGGCCACCTCGGCGACGTCGTGGGCCGGCCGTTCCCGGGGCCGGTGGTCTGGGACGACCCCGACGCCGGGGACGACGACCTGTGGGTGCGCGCCGACGAGTCCCGCGGGGACGTCCCGGCGCTGCACGCCCGCGCCACCGCGCACGCCGACGCCTCGGTCGCCGCGCTGCCGCTCGACGCCACCGGCGAGGTGCCGTGGTGGCCCGAGGAGCGGCGGCACCCCACGCTGCACGCGCTGCTGGTGCACGTGCCGGCCGAGGTGGCCCGCCACGCCGGGGACGCCGACGTGCTGCGCGAGGGCCTCGACGGCGCGGCCGGCCTGCGGCGGGACGACGACCTCACCCCCGACGGCGACGCCGACCGGGCCGCCTGCGTCGCGGTGGTCGAGGAGGCTGCGGCGACGTCCCGGTGAGCGGCGCGCCGCGGCGGGAGCCGGACGGGTGCCGACGCCTTCCCGTCACGGGGCGCGGACGGCAGGGTGCAGGTCTGCCGGCCTCCTCGGGTCGGCGGGTGTCTCCGTGGGGGAGGGCGGCCGTGACCGTGGGACCCAGGCAGCGGCTCGACGGCGACCCGCGGCCGGCCGCGGACGGACGGCGCGCCCGCTGGACCGAGCACCGCCGCGCCCGCCGCGAGGAGCTCGTCGCCGCCGCCGTCGAGGCGGTCCGCGCGGCCGGCCCGGGGTTCGCCGTCGACGACGTCGCCCGCGCCGCCGGGGTGTCCAAGACGGTCATCTACCGCTACTTCACCGACAAGGACGAGCTGGTCGACGCCGTCCTCGAGCGCATCTCCTCGGCGGTCCTGCTGCCGCGGCTGCTGGGGGAGCTGGCCACCGAGCGCCGCGACGACGTCGAGCGGCTGCGCGCGGTCATCGCCGCGTTCGTGCTGCTGGTCGAGGACGAGCCGGAGCTCTACCGCTTCGCCTACGCCTCGGCCGGCCGCGCCGGGCGCCCGGACCTCGTGGCCGCCACCGAGCGGGAGGTCGCCGGCGCGCTGGCGGCGCTGCTCGGCGAGCGGCTGGCCGCCGCGGGCCGGCCCACCGGTGCCGTGACGACGTGGGCCTACGGCGTCGTCGGCATGGTGCAGCTGGCCGCGCACTGGTGGTCGGGCACCCGCGAGGTGCCCGCCGCCGAACTGGTCGAGCAGCTGACCGCGCTGGCCGCCGGGGGACTGGTCGGCCTGCTGCCCCCCGCCTGAGGGAACGCCCGCGACGTCACCGTGCGCGGGCGGACCTCCGGGGCGCATCCCTACGGCAGGGCCGGCTCCCGCCGCGGCACCGGCGCGGCGCCCGCGGCGGCCCGCGCGGTGGCGGCCCGGGTGGCGGCGCCGCGGGTGACCGCCTTGCGGTCGTACATGCGCAGGTCGGCGCGGTGCAGCAGGTCGGCGAACGCGACGCCGTCGGCGGGGCAGACGCTGACCCCGATGCTCGCGTCCACGTGCACCTCGGTGCCGTGCAGCGGCACCGGCCGGCGGATCGAGGCGGTGAGCTCGTCGGCGACCCGCCGCGCCTCCTCCGGCGCGGTCTCCGGCCGCAGGTCCGGCAGCGCGACGAGGAACTCGTCGCCGCCGAGGCGGGCCAGCAGGTCGCGGCGGCGGACGCGCTCGCGCAGCCGGCGGGCGACCACCTGCAGCAGCTCGTCGCCGGCGGCGTGGCCGAGCCGGTCGTTGACCGCCTTGAACCCGTCGAGGTCGACGAACAGCAGGGCGAGCGCGTCGCCGCGGGCGCGGGCCTCCCAGATCGCGGCCTCCACCTGCTCCTCCAGCCGGCGCCGGTTGGGCAGCCCGGTCAGCGGGTCGGTGTAGGCCAGCTCCTGGATGCGGGCCAGCGCGGCCGACGTCCGGTCGCGCTCGCGGACCAGGGCCCGTTCCGCCTCCACGCGCGCGGTGACGTCCACCTGCACGCCGATGTACTGGACGACGGTGCCGTCGGCGTCGTGCACCGGCGCGAGGTGCAGCTCGTTCCACCACGGCGTCCGCCCGGGGCCGCGGACGTTGAGCAGCGTCTCCCGGCACGGCTGCCCGGCGCCGACCGCCGCGCGGACGCGGGCGACCGCGCCCGGATCGGTGTCGGGGTGCTGCAGCAGCCGGCAGTTGCGGCCGAGGATCTCGTCCGAGGACAGGCCGGCCAGCTGCCGGAAGGCCTCGTTGGCGTAGACGATCGGCTGGTCGGGCAGCCGCACGTCGACGACGGTCACCCCGCTCGGCGTGGCCTCCAGCGCCCGCCGCAGCAGCGCCTCCGCCTGCGTGGTGCCCACGGCCAGGCCGGCGGCCGCCGGGCTCGCCACCACCGCCGGCCGGGGCGCGACGGCCGCCGCGGGCACGGTGCCGCCGGCGCGCGGGGCCACCCGGGACAGCAGCGACGACGCCGCACGGGACACCGTCGTGCGCTCGTAGGTCAGCGCGTACTCGAACGTGCGCTCCAGGTCGGGCCCGTCGTCGCCGAGGTCGCGGGCCAGCAGCGCGGCGCTGAAGTGCGGGGACAGGACGGCGACGTCCCACTCGCCGCGCACCGGGTCGTCGTCGGCGAGGTGCGCGCCGCGCACGCCCGGCAGCGGCTCCACCGGCAGGTCCTCGCCCAGCGCGCAGACGAAGCCGGTGCGCTCGACCAGGTCGCGGTAGCGCTGGGTGGTGGCGACGGTGAAGTGGCGCGCCTCCTGGAAGGTCGCGGCCACCACGCAGGTCCCGCCCAGGCGCATGGCCTCCCGCTCCAGCTGCTTGGACAGCTCGATGAGCAGGGCCTTGGGCGCGCGGCGCAGCGGGACGTCGTCGGGCAGGCAGGCGAAGGGGGAGACCGCGCCGACCGCGCCGGTGGGCCGGCCGGCGCCGGGCAGCACCAGCTCGCCGACCGGCAGCCCCGGGGCGGCGCCCGGGCCGGGGCGGCCGAGGTGCCAGCCCTGGCCGAGGGTGGCGCCCAGCCCGCGGGCGTAGGCCAGCTGCCCGGCGGTCTCGATGCCCTCGGCGAGCACCACGGCGCCGCTGCGCTCGGCGTAGGCGTTGACCGCGTTCACGATCTCGGCGATCGCCGGGCCCGGGCGCTCCTGCACCAGGCGCAGGTCGAGCTTGACGACGTCGGGGCACAGCAGCGGCAGGAACGCCAGCGACATCGACTCGGCGCCGACGTCGTCGACGGCGATGGCCCAGCCCAGTTCCCGGACCCGCTCGACGGTGCGCAGCAGCTCGGCCGGCCGGGCCGCGATGGCCCGCTCGGTGATCTCCATGACCACCCGCAGGTCGCCGGGCGCGCCCTCGGCGATGGCGACGAGGTCGGCCAGCGGCGCGGTGTCGAGCACCTCGGGCTCGACGTTGACGAAGACGGTCAGCGGCGCCACGAGCCCGCCGTCGACGGCGCCGCGGAAGGCGGCCGCGCGGCAGGCCTCGTCCAGCTCCGCGAGCCGGCCGGCGCCGCGGGCCGCGGCGAACAGCGCGTCGGGCCGCTCCAGCGGGCCGACCGGGCCGCGCGCGAGGGCCTCGTAGGCGACCACCCGCCCGGTGTCGATCTCGACGATGGGCTGGAAGACGCTGCGCACGCCGCGCAGGGCGTCGGCGAGGACGGGGTCGGATGCGGAGGGCGCCGGTGCCTCGTGGGGGCGGGTCACGTCCCGGTTGTCGGCAGCGGACCCCCGGGGCGACACCCGCCGGTCCGCCCGGCTCCCCCGGGAGGGTCAGGCGGGCAGCGCGATGAGGACGACGGCGGCCGCCGCGACGGCCAGCCCGGCGCGCTGCGCCCCGGCCAGCCGCTCGCGCAGCACGACCTGCGCCAGCACGACCGTGCTCGCCGGGTACAGCGACGCCAGCACCCCGGTGATCGCCAGCTGCTCGCCGACCTGGGTGGCGACGAGGAACAGCGCGTTGGCCGTCATGTCGCCGACGCCGGCGAGCACCACCACCGGCAGCACCCCGCGGGACACCAGCAGCGAGCGGCCCGACGCCAGCGCGAGCCCGCCGATCAGCAGCACCGACACGACACGGGCGGCCAGCAGGGGGCTCAGGCCGGAGTCCCCGCCGGTGCGGTCCAGCAGCACGAAGAACAGCCCGAAGCCGGCGCCGGCGGCCAGCGCCGGCGCGACGGTGCCCAGCCGCGCGGCGCGCAGCGAGGACAGCCCGCCCTCGGCCGCCACGAGCACCACCGCGACCAGCGCGAGCAGGATGCCGAGCGCGGCCAGGACGCCGAGCCGCTCGCCGAGCAGCAGGCCGCCGACCACCGGCAGCGCCGCGGCCGCCACCGCCGTCACCGGGGCCACCACGCTCATCACCCCGGTGGCCAGCGAGCGGTAGAACAGCAGCAGCCCGGCCCCGCCGGCGACACCGGCGGCCGCGCCCCAGCCCAGGTCGGCCGGTGTGGGGCTGCCGCCGAGCCAGGGGAGCAGCAGCACGACGGCGACCAGCCCGGCCGCCTGCGACAGCGCGACGACGGCGGCCGCGGCGGCCCGGCGGCTGGCGATCCCCCCGCAGAAGTCGGCCATCCCGTAGACGACGGCCGAGGCCAGCGCCAGCACCATCGCCATCCGGTGCGCCTCCCGCGTCGTCGTCCCGCCGTCCCGCCGATCCTGGCAGCCGCCGGCTCCCGTCCTCCCGCGGGCACCGGGACCGGCGGTCCCGTGGCCGTCCGCGCCGGTGGCCACGGGACCGCCGATCCCGGGCGGGGTGGCGGCGGGCACGGAGCGGCCGTCGGGCGGGCGCGGCAAACCCGGCAGCGGCGTCCCGGGGCCGCCGGGCAGAATGGCCTCCCGTGTCCGGCGCCAACGACCCCTACGACCCGAAGCAGGTCGCGGCCCTGTCCGCCGAGGCCCTCGACGCCGCCGTCGCAGCGGCGCGGGAGGCCTTCGCGGGAGCGGGCGACCTCGAGGCGCTGGCCGCCGTGCGCCCGGCCCACCTCGGCGACCGCGCGCCCGTGCCGCTGGCCCGCCGCGAGCTCGGCGCGCTGCCGCCGGCCGCCCGCGCCGACGCCGGCAAGCGGGTGAACGCGGCGCGGATCGCCGTCACCGAGGCGTACGAGACGCGGAGGGCCGAGCTCGAGGCCGAGCGCGACGCCCGGGCGCTGGCCGAGGAGCGGGTCGACGTCACCCTGCCCTGGGACCGCACCCCGCGCGGCGCCCGCCACCCGCTGACCACGCTGCAGGAGCGGATCGCCGACGTGTTCGTCGGCATGGGCTACGAGGTGGCCGACGGCCCCGAGCTCGAGGCCGAGTGGTTCAACTTCGACGCGCTCAACATCGGCCGCGACCACCCGGCGCGCACGATGATGGACACCCTCTTCGTCGCCCCCGAGGACTCCGGCCTGGTGCTGCGCACGCACACCAGCCCGGTGCAGGCCCGCACGCTGCTGTCCCGGACGCCGCCGGTGTACGTCGTCGCGCCCGGGCGGGTCTACCGCACCGACGAGCTCGACGCGACGCACACCCCGGTCTTCCACCAGGTCGAGGGCCTGGCCGTCGACCGCGGGCTGACGATGGCGCACCTGCGCGGCACCCTCGACCACCTCGCGCGGGCGCTGTTCGGCCCCGAGGCGGTCACCCGCTGGCGGCCGTCGTACTTCCCGTTCACCGAGCCCTCGGCCGAGTTCGACGTCTGGTTCCCCGAGCACCGCGACGGCCCGCGCTGGGTCGAGTGGGGCGGCTGCGGGATGGTCAACCCGCGGGTGCTCGTCGCCTGCGGCGTCGACCCCGAGGAGTACAGCGGCTTCGCCTTCGGCGTCGGCATCGAGCGGGCGCTGCAGTTCCGCTCGGGCGTCGGCGACATGCGCGACATCGTCGAGGGCGACGTCCGGTTCACGAGTGCGTTCGGAGTGGAGCTGTAGATGCGGGTCCCCGTCGGCTGGCTGGCCGAGTACGTCGACGTCCCCGCCGGGACCCCCGTCGAGGACCTCGACGCCGCCTTCGTCCGGCTGGGCCTGGAGGTCGAGGAGGTCCACACCCCGGCCGAGGTCACCGGCCCGCTCGTGGTCGGCCGGGTGCTGGAGATCGAGGAGCTCACCGGCTTCAAGAAGCCGATCCGGTGGTGCCAGGTCGACGTCGGCGAGGGCGCCCCGCGCGGGATCGTCTGCGGGGCCAGCAACTTCGTCGCGGGGGACAGCGTCGTCGTCGCGCTGCCCGGCGCCGTGCTGCCCGGCGGGTTCGAGATCGCCGCGCGGAAGACCTACGACCACGTCTCCGACGGGATGATCTGCTCGGTCCGCGAGCTCGGCATCGGCGAGGACCACGCCGGGATCCTGGTGTTGGGCGAGGGCTTCGAGCCCGGCGCCGACGCCCGCCCCGTCGTGGGCCTCGACGACGTCGTCATCGAGCTCAACGTGACCCCCGACCGCGGCTACTGCCTGTCCATGCGCGGCATCGCCCGCGAGGTGGGCGCCGGCCTGGGCGTGCCGTGGCGCGACCCGGGCGCCGCGGCTCCGGCCGCCTGGTCCGGCGAGCCGGCGTGGGAGGTGACCGTCGCCGACGCCGACCGCTGCGACCGGTTCTCCATGGTCGCGCTGGAGGGGCTGGACCCGACCCGGCCCAGCCCGTGGTGGATGCGCCGCCGGCTGGCCCAGTCGGGCGTCCGTTCGATCTCCCTGGCCGTCGACGTCACCAACTACGTGATGCTCGAGCTGGGTCAGCCGATGCACGCCTTCGACCGGGACGCCGTGACCGGCCCGATCGTCGTCCGCCGGGCCCGCGAGGGCGAGCGGCTGACCACCCTCGACGGCGCCGACCGGGCGCTGTCCGGCGACGACCTGCTCATCACCGACGACACCGGCCCGATCGGGCTGGCCGCGGTGATGGGCGGCGCCTCGACCGAGATCGGCGACGGCACCACGAACGTGCTGCTCGAGGCGGCGCACTGGGAGCCCACCGGCGTCGCGCGCACCGCCCGCCGGCACCGGCTGCCCAGCGAGGCCGCCCGCCGCTTCGAGCGCGGCGTCGACCCGGAGATGACCGTCGCCGCGCTGGCCCGCGCCGCGGAGCTGCTCGCCGAGCACGGCGGCGCCCGCGTCGTCGGCGCGCTGGTCGACGTCGACACCCGCGCCCCCCGCCCGTCGATCGCGCTGGACGCCGCGAGGCCCGGCCGGGTCTCCGGCGTGCCCTACTCGCCCGCCCAGGTGGTCGAGCTGCTCGGCGCGGTCGGCTGCGCGGTGGAGGGTCCGGCGGCCGGGGGCGGCGGCTCGCTGACCGTCACGCCGCCGTCGTGGCGCCCGGACCTCACCGACCCGGCCGACCTGGTCGAGGAGGTCGTCCGGCTGGCCGGCTACGACGACGTCCCCTCGGTGCTGCCCACCGCCCCGCCCGGGCGCGGGCTCACCGAGACCCAGCGCCGCCGTCGCACGGTGGGCCGCGCGCTGGCCGAGGCCGGCTACGTCGAGGCGCCGTCCTACCCGTTCGTCGGCACCCCGGCGCTGGACGCCCTCGGCCTCGCCGCCGACGACCCGCGCCGCCGCGTCGTGCTCGTGCGCAACCCGCTGTCGGAGGAGGAGCCGGCGCTGCGCACCACGCTGCTGCCCGGCCTGCTCGCGACGCTGGCCCGCAACCTCTCCCGCGGCCGCCGCGACGTCGCCCTGTTCGAGCACGGCGCGGTCTTCCCCGGCGACCGGCGCACCCCCGCGCCGCTGCCCGGCGTCGACCGCCGGCCCGACGACGACACCCTCGCCGCCCTGCTCGGCGCGGTGCCCGACCAGCCCTGGCACGTCGCCGTGGCGCTGACCGGGCAGCGCGAGCCGCGCGGCTGGTGGGGCCCGGGCCGGGCCGCGGGCTGGGCGGACGCCGTCCAGGCCGCCCGGCTGGTGGCCGCCGCCGCGGGCGTGCAGCTGTTCGTCCGCCCCGGCGAGCAGGCCCCCTGGCACCCGGGGCGCTGCGCGGAGCTGGTCGTGGACGACCGGGTGGTCGGGTACGCCGGCGAGCTGCACCCGCGGGTGTGCGCCGCCCTCGACCTGCCGGCCCGCACCTCGGTGATGGAGCTCGACGTCGACGCGTTCCCGCCGGCGCCGGTCCCGGTGGGGCCGCGCATCTCGACGTTCCCGCCGGTCTTCCTCGACCTGGCCTTCGTCGTGCCCGACGGGATCACCGCCGCGCACGTCGAGTCGCTGGTCCGCGGGGGCGCGGGGGAGCTGTTCGAGGCGGTCCGCCTGTTCGACGTGTACTCCGGCCCGCCGGTCCCGGCCGGGTCGCGGTCGCTGGCGTACTCCCTGGTGCTGCGCGCGCCGGACCGCACGCTGACCGCCGAGGACGTCGCCCGGGTGCGCGAGGGCATCGTCGCCGTCGTCGAGCTGCAGGGGATCACCCTGCGCAGCGGCGACTGATGGCGGACCTCACCGGCCTGGTCGCACTCGTCACCGGGGCGTCGGCGGGCATCGGCCGGCACCTGGCCGAGGGGCTGGCCGCCCGCGGGGCCGCCGTCGCCGGCGTCGCCCGGGGCGCGGAGCGGCTGCGGACGGCGATGGCCGAGGTCGCCGCCGCCACCGGTGCCCGCACCCTCGCGCTGCCCGCCGACGTCACCGACCGCGTCGCCGTCGACGCCGCCGTCGCGGGGGTGGTCCGCGAGCTCGGGCCGATCGGGCTGCTGGTGAACAACGCCGGCCTGATCGACGCCGCCGAGGTGCCGCTGTGGGAGGCCGACCCCGACCAGTGGTGGGAGGTCGTGGAGAGCCAGGTGCGCGGGCCGTTCCTCGTGGCCCGCGCGGTCCTGCCCGGGATGGTCGCCGTCGGCGGCGGCCGGGTGGTCGACCTGGCCAGCGGGATCAGCACCCGCGCCAACCCGCACTACAGCGCCTACTCGGCGGGCAAGACCGCGCAGATGCGCATCACCGAGTCGATCGACCTGGCCGGTGCCGCGCACGGCGTGCGGGCGTTCGACCTGGCGCCGGGCGTCGTCGACACCGCGATGACCCGCGCCATGCCGATGCACGAGGGCCGCACCGACTGGACCCGTCCCGAGGACGTCGTCGACCTGGTGGTGGCCATCGCCGCCGGGGAGCTGGACCAGTGGTCGGGGCGGTTCTTCCGCGCCGGCGTCGACGACCTCGACACCCTCCGGGCCACCACGCCGGCCGACGACGCGCGGCGGCTGCGGCTGCTCCCGTACGGCGACGGCGACCCGCTGGCCTGACGCCGGCCCGGCTACCGGTCGGACTCCAGCACCGCCTGCGCGACCGCCCGGCCGATGTCGGCGCCGACGACGGTGGAGAACCGGAAGTGCAGCCCGCCCCACACGCGCGCGTCGGCCACCTCGCGGACCACCTGCTCGGGGGAGGTCCACGTGTGCGTGTCGGCGACCGCGGGAGGCGTGCCCCGGACGCTGGTCATCGTCAGCGAGAACGGCCCCCGCCCGTCCAGCCCGTCGATGACGGTGACCAGCGCGGTCGTCGCGCAGGCGTGGTTGCTCGGGTACTCGGGGAAGTTGGGCGTCGGCACCAGCGAGGTCCAGTCCGGCTCGGCCGGGGTACGGGGGTTGCCGTCGGTGTCACCGGCGGGGATGGCCCCGACCGGCCGCCAGAAGTCGTACCGCACCTTGGCGTCGAAGCAGGCGATCAGCGCGTCGGTGCTCGCGGTGTCCACCAGGGCGAACAGCCGGGCCGTGGCCAGCGCGTCCAGGCCTTCCTGCTCGCTGTAGCCGCGCAGCGCCCGCTGGCTCTGCACCGCCGGCGGATCGGCCCAGAACAGGGCCACGGCCGTCTGCTGGGGGGTGCGCTGCGTCGACGACGCGGAGCCGAGGACCCTGACCTCCTCGTAGTCCCGGGCGTACAGGTCGCTGGTGAGCGACGGGGGCCCCGCCGGCCGGAGCGCCGAGGGGGAGTCGAGCACGAAGGGCCGCACCCCGGCGAGCCAGGTCGCCACCGCGGGCACGTTCGGGTCGGCCGGCGCCCAGGCCCCCGGACCCGACGCCGTCAGCGGCGGGGGTGGGCCGCCGAGACCGTCACCGGTCCGCTCGCGGATCAGCGCCGCAGCAGCCGCCCGGCCGAGGGCGATGCCGTGGCGCTCGGCCGGGCCGTTCGGGACCTCGGCCAGCGCGGCGGCGTACCGGTCGCGCAGGGCCTGTCCCTGGGCCGGGAAGTGGTGGACCAGCACCACGGAGGCCGCGGCGGCGACCGCGGCGGGGACCGAGGCGTCGTCGTGGACGGCGTCCTCGACGGCCTCGTACACCGCGCGGTGCACGTAGGTCAGGTAGAGCGGGCCCACCGGGCCCGGGACGGGCGGGACCGCGGCGACGAGCGTGTCGACGGCGATGGCGTTCCACGCGCGGACGCTGGCCCCGTCGGGCACGTCGTGCGCGGTTGCGGGGGAGACCGACGTCAGCGTCACCGTCAGGACGGCCGCCACGACGACGGTGGGCAGGGACCGGCGCATGGGGACTCCTCGGGCGAGCGGGGTCCGTCGAGTGCACTCCTCCGGGGCCGGCGCCGTCAGTCCGGAAAACGGACTCGTACGGACGTGCCGCGTCCTCGGTCACCCCACGGGGCCCCTCGCGGGTGGAGGGTGTCCGTCATGGGTGGCTACGGTCAGTACTGCCCCCTGGCGCTCGGGGCCGAGGTCTTCGCCCAGCGGTGGACGCCGATCATCATCCGGAACCTGTCCCTGGGGTGCGTCCACTTCGGCGACATACTCGACGGCGCCCCCGGGCTCTCGCGCAGCGTCCTGGCCCAGCGGTTGCACACGCTGGAACGGGACGGCGTGGTCGAGCGGACGAGGTCCGGCCGGACCACGGAGTACACCCTGACCCCGATGGGCCGGGAGCTGGGCGACGTCTGCTCCGCGCTGGGGAGGTGGGGGGCGAGGTGGCGCGAGGTGGCACCTGGCGACCGGGACCCCTATCTCGCGCTGTGGACCCTGGCCCGGCTGATCGACCCGGCGTCCCTGCCGCGGCCGCGCGTGGTCGTGCGGTTCGACGTCCGCGGGCCCCGGGCGCCGCACCACCTCTGGTTGCTGCTCGACCGAAGGGGCAACGAGGTCTGTGTCGAGCCGCCCGGATTCCCCGACGACGGCGTGGTCACCACCGACGTCGGCTCGCTCGTGCGCTGGAGCGCCGGCCGGCTCGGGCTCGCCGCGGCCCGGGAGTCCCGCCAGATGGTGCTGGCCGGGCCGCCGTGGCTGGAGCGCGAGCTGACCCGCTGGGGAGGGCTGAGTCCCTACGCCGGCGTGGAACCCGCTCGGTCCGCCCACCTCGTCTCCTGAGTGCGTCTCGTCTCGTGGGTGTCCCGCGTGCGCGGAGCGCGACCGACGGGAGCGGCGACCTCCTTTCCCGGACGCTCGTGCTCTGCCCCCCACGTGGGAGCAGAGCACGAGCGGGCGCCGGAACACCCCCGGACCCCGGTCATGGAAGGTCATGCACAGACCTGTATGGTCATGCATCGTGAACACAGGGCAGACGTGGACGGTCGGGGTCACCGGCGCCACCGGGTACGCGGGGGGAGAGGTGTGCCGGCTGCTGGCCGGGCACCCGCACCTCCGCCTGGCCGGGGTGCACGCGAACAGCAGCGCCGGCCGACGCCTGGGTGAGCTGCAGCCGCACCTGCTGCCCTTCGCCGACCTCGAGGTCCGGCCGAGCGCGCCCGAGGACCTCGCCGGCTACGACGTCGTCGTCCTCGCGCTCCCGCACGGGGAGTCGGCCGCGATCGCCGCGCAGCTGTCCCCGGACACCCTGGTCGTCGACTGCGGCGCCGACCACCGGCTGCAGGACCCGGCCGCCTGGGCCCGCTGGTACGGCGGCGACGCCGGCACGCCGCACCCGGGGACGTGGCCCTACGGCCTGCCGGAGCTGCCCGGCCAGCGGGAGCGGCTGGCCGGCGCGCGGCGGATCGCGGTCCCCGGCTGCTACCCGACCTCGGTCACCCTCGCCATGGCCCCGGCGCTGGCCGCCGGGCTGGTCGAGCCGGACGTCGTCGTGGTCGCCGCCTCCGGCACCTCCGGCGCGGGCAAGGCGGCCAAGCCGCACCTGCTCGGCAGCGAGGTGATGGGCTCGGTCAGCGCCTACGGCGTCGGCGGCGTGCACCGGCACACCCCGGAGATGGCGCAGACCCTCGGCGCGGCCGCCGGGGGCCCGGTGCGGATCAGCTTCACCCCGACCCTGGTGCCGATGAGCCGGGGTATCCTCGCCACCTGCTCGGCGCCGCTGCGGCCCGGGATCGACGCCGACGCCGCCCGGGCCGCCTACCAGAAGGCGTACGCCGACGAGCCGTTCGTGCACCTGCTCCCCGAGGGCCAGTGGCCGACGACGGCGCAGGTGCTCGGCGCCAACACCGTCGCGGTGCAGGTCGCGGTCGACCCGGACGCCGGTCGGCTGGTGGTCGTCGCCGCGGTCGACAACCTCACCAAGGGCACCGCGGGCGGCGCGATCCAGAGCGCCAACGTCGCCCTCGGGCTGCCCGAGACCACGGGCCTGCCGCTGGTGGGGGTGGCCCCGTGAGCGTCACCGCCCCGCAGGGCTTCCGGGCCGCCGGCGTCGCGGCCGGGCTGAAGAGCACCGGCGCGGCCGACGTCGCGCTGGTCGTCAACGACGGGCCGCGGGACGACGCCGCCGCCGTCTTCACCACCAACCGCTTCCCGGCCGCGCCGGTGCAGTGGAGCCGCCAGGTGCTGGCCACCGGCCGGCTGCGCGCGGTGGTCCTCAACTCCGGCGGCGCCAACGCCTGCACCGGCCCCGAGGGCTTCCAGGACACCCACGCCACCGCCGAGCACACCGCCGAGCAGCTGGGGCTGGGCGCGATCGACGTCGCGGTCGCCTCCACCGGGCTGATCGGCGTCCGGCTGCCGATGGACAGGCTGCTGCCGGGGGTCACCGACGCAGCGAAGGCGCTGTCGGCCGAGGGCGGTCCCGACGCCGCCCGGGCCATCATGACCACCGACTCGGTGCCCAAGACGACGGTCGTCGAGCGGGACGGCTGGTCGGTCGGCGGGATGGCCAAGGGCGCCGGCATGCTCGCGCCGAGCCTGGCCACGATGCTCGTCGTCCTCACCACCGACGCGGCCGTCGACCCGGCCGTGCTGCAGGAGGCGCTGAAGGCCGCCACCGCTGTCAGCTTCGAGCGGGTCGACTCCGACGGCTGCCTGTCCACCAACGACACCGTCGTGGCGATGGCCAACGGCGCCAGCGGGGTCGGCCCGGGTGCGGAGGAGGTCGCCGAGGCGCTCACCGCCGCGGCCACCGACCTCGCCATGCAGCTGCTCGCCGACGCCGAGGGCTCGACCAAGGACATCGCGATCACCGTGCGCAACGCGGCGACCGCCGAGGACGCGCTCACCGCCGGCCGCGCCTGCGCCCGCAACAACCTGCTCAAGACGGCGCTGTTCGGCAACGACCCCAACTGGGGCCGGGTCCTGGCGGCGATCGGCACCACCGACGCCGCCTTCGAGCCCGACCGGGTCGACGTCACGATCAACGGCGTCACCGTCTGCCGGGGCGGCGCGATCGGCGACCCGCGCGAGGGCGTCGACCTCACCGGCCGGGCCATCACCATCGACGTCGACCTCGGCGCCGGCACCGAGCAGGCCACGATCTGGACCAACGACCTGTCCCTCGCCTACGTGCACGAGAACTCGGCCTACTCGACGTGAGCACCCACGAGAACACCCACGAGAACACCCACGAGGACCCCACCCCGCCCGACGTCCGGGTCGACGAGGCGCCCCCGCCGCGCCGGCGGCTCGGCACCACCCGGGTCATGCGCACCTACGACCCGGAGGGCGACGCCCGCAAGGTCGCCGTCCTCACCGGCGCGCTGCCGTGGCTGCGGGAGTTCCACGGCAACGTCGTGGTGATCAAGTACGGCGGCCACGCGATGGTCGACGAGGAGTGCCGCCGGGCCTTCGCCGAGGACATGGTGTTCCTGCGGACCTGCGGCATCCTGCCCGTCGTCGTCCACGGCGGCGGCCCGCAGATCACCGAGATGCTCGGCCGGCTCGGCATCGAGAGCGAGTTCCGCGGCGGCCTGCGGGTGACCACCGACGAGACCGTCGAGGTGGTCCGCATGGTGCTCACCGGCCAGGTCACGCCGGAGGTGGTCGGGCTGGTCAACCAGCACGGCCCGCTCGCGGTCGGCCTGTCCGGCGAGGACGGCGGCCTGTTCACCGCCGAGCGCACCCGGGCGCTCGTCGACGGGCAGCCGGTCGACGTCGGCCGGGTCGGGGACGTCGTCGCCGTCGACCCGACGCCGGTCACCGCGCTGCTGCAGTCCGGGAAGATCCCGGTGGTCGCCACGGTCGCGCCCGACCGCGACGGCGTGGTGCACAACGTCAACGCCGACACCGCCGCCGCCGCGCTCGCCGTGGCGCTCGGCGCGGTGAAGCTCGTCGTCCTCACCGACGTCGAGGGCCTCTACGCCGACTGGCCCGACCGCGACTCGCTGGTGCAGCAGATCGACGCCGCCGAGCTCGCCGAGATCCTCCCGACGCTGGACGCCGGGATGATCCCGAAGATGGCCGCCTGCCTGCGGGCGGTCGAGGGCGGGGTGAAGCGGGCGACCGTCGTCGACGGCCGGACCCCGCACGCCCTGCTGCTGGAGATGTTCACCACCGAGGGCACCGGGACGATGGTCGTCCCCGCCCACTCACTGAGCGGAGAGGAGCCGGCATGACCCACACGGAGGAGCTGGCCACCCGCTGGTCGGCGGTGATGATGGGCAACTACCGCACCCCGCCGGTCGCGCTCGCACGCGGCGAGGGCGCGACCGTCTGGGACGTCGACGGCCGCGGGTACACCGACCTGCTCGGCGGCATCGCGACGACGATCCTCGGCCACGCCCACCCGAGGGTGGTCGAGGCGATCACCCGGCAGGCGCAGACCCTCGGGCACGTCTCCAACCTGGCGATGCACGAGCCCGGCGTCACGCTCGCCGAGCGGCTGCTGGAGCTGGCCGGCCGGCCCGGGCGGGTGTTCTTCTGCAACTCCGGCGCCGAGGCCAACGAGGCCGCCTTCAAGATCAGCCGGCTCACCGGGCGGCCCGAGGTGGTCACCGCCGAGGGCGCCTTCCACGGCCGCACGATGGGCGCGCTCGCGCTCACCGGCCAGCCGTCCAAGGCCGCCGCGTTCGCCCCGCTGCCCGGCGGCGTCCGGTACGTGCCCTACGGCGACGCCGGCGCGCTGGCCGGGGCGGTCGGCGACCGGACCGCGATGGTGCTGCTCGAGCCGCTGCTCGGCGAGGGCGGCGTGCAGCCCCCGCCGCCGGGCTACCTCGCCGCCGCCGCCCGCTCCGCCGCGGACGCCGGCGCGCTGTTCGCCGTCGACGAGGTGCAGACCGGCACCGGCCGCACCGGCCACTGGTTCGCCCACCAGGCCGACGGCCTGCAGCCCGACCTGGTCACCATGGCCAAGGCACTCGGCGGCGGCCTGCCCATCGGCGCCACGCTCGCCTTCGGCGACGCCGCGGAGCTCATGACCGCCGGCTCGCACGGCTCCACGTTCGGCGGCAACCCGATCGCCTGCGCCGCCGCGCTCGCCGTCCTCGACACGATGCGCGACGAGGGCCTGCTCGAGCGCGCCAAGGAGCTCGAGCACCGGTTCACCGCCGGCATCGAGGGCCTCGGGCACCCCGGCGTCTCCGGGGTGCGGGGGAGGGGCGCGCTGCTCGGCGTCGTCCTCACCGCCCCGGTCGCCGGCGCGCTGGAGGCCGCGCTGCGCGAGGCCGGCTTCCTCACCAACGCCGTCGCTCCCGACGTGCTGCGCCTGGCGCCCTCCCTGGTCCTCACCGACGGCCAGGTCGACGCCTTCGTCGCCGCGCTGCCGGCCGCCCTCGACACCGCCCTGCAGGAGACCCACTCGTGACCCGGCACCTCACCCGCGACGACGACCTCACCCCCGGCGAGCAGGCCGAGGTCCTCGCGCTGGCCGCCGAGCTCAAGCGCACCCGGCACACCGACGCCGCGCCCACCCCGCTGCGCGCGGCGAACGGCGTGCCGCGGGCGGTGGCCGTGCTGTTCGACAAGCCCTCCACCCGCACCCGGGTGTCGTTCTCGGTCGGCGTCGCCGAGCTCGGCGGGTACCCGCTCGTGATCGACGCCGGGTCCAGCCAGCTCGGCCGCGGCGAGCCGGTGGAGGACACCACCCGCGTGCTCGACCGGCAGGTCGCCGCGATCGTGTGGCGCACCTTCGGCCAGGACCGGCTCGAGACCATGGCCGCCACCAGCCGGGTGCCGGTGGTCAACGCGCTCACCGACGACTTCCACCCGTGCCAGATCCTGGCCGACCTGCAGACGGTGGCCGAGCACAAGGGCTCGCTGGCCGGCCGGTCGCTGACCTACCTCGGCGACGGCGCCAACAACATGGCGCACTCGTACCTGCTCGGCGGCGCGACCGCCGGCATGCACGTGCGCATCGGCTCGCCCGAGGAGTACCAGCCGGCGCCCGACGTGCTGAAGAGGGCGGCGGAGATCGCCGCCGAGACCGGCGGCTCGGTCCAGTGGACCGCCGACGCCGCGGCCGCCGCCGACGGAGCCGACGTCCTCGCCACCGACACCTGGGTCTCCATGGGCCAGGAGGACGAGTACGACACCCGGGTCGCGCCGTTCCTGCCCTACGCCGTCGACGACGGCGTGCTGGCCCGCGCCGCCGACGACGCCCTCGTGCTGCACTGCCTGCCCGCCTACCGCGGCAAGGAGATCGCCGCGGAGGTGATCGACGGCCCGCAGAGCGTCGTCTGGGACGAGGCGGAGAACCGGCTGCACGCGCAGAAGGCCCTCCTCACATGGTTGCTGGAGCGATCCGTGTGACCGGGGCGCTGACCCGGTCGGCGCGGCAGGCACGCATCGCCGAGCTCATCGCCGCCCGGCCGGTGACCTCGCAGACCCAGCTCGCCGCGCTGCTGGCCGAGTCCGGCGTCGAGGTCACCCAGGCCACGCTCTCGCGCGACCTGGAGGAGCTCGGCGCGGTCAAGCTGCGCGGCTCCGACGGCGCCCCGGCGTCCTACGTGCTGCCGCCGGAGAACGCCCCGCTGCGCCCCGCGCAGGCCGCCCCCGCCCGCCTCACGCGGCTGCTCGGGGACCTGCTCACCAGCGCCGAGGGCAGCGCCAACCTCGCGGTGCTGCGCACCCCGCCCGGCGCCGCGCAGTTCCTCGCCTCGGCGCTGGACAAGGTGGGCCTGCCCGACGTCCTGGGCACCATCGCCGGCGACGACACGCTGCTCGTCGTCTCGCGCGACCCCGACGGCGGTGCGGCGCTCGCCCGGCGCCTGCGGTCGCTGGCCGGCCGCGCGCCCGGCGAGCCGCCCCACCTGACCGACGAGACCGACGACCCCGCTGGAGGATCAGCCCCGTGACCGACCCGACCGCCCCCGCCTCGCAGACCCGGCTCTGGGGCGGCCGCTTCGGCGGCGGGCCGTCGCCGGCCATGGCGGCGCTGTCGAAGTCCACCGACGTCGACTGGCGGCTGGCCCCCTACGACCTCGCCGGCTCCCGCGCCCACGCGCGGGTGCTGCACCGCGCCGGCCTGCTCACCGACGACGAGCTCGGGCAGATGGTCGGCGCGCTCACCGAGCTGTCGGCCGAGGTCGCCGCGGGCACCTTCGCGCCGGTCGAGGCCGACGAGGACGTGCACGAGGCGCTCGAGCGCGGCCTGATCGCCAAGCTCGGCACCCTCGGGGGCAAGCTGCGCGCCGGCCGGTCCCGCAACGACCAGGTCGCCACCGACCTGCGGCTGTACCTGCGGCACAACGTGCGCGCGCTGGTCGGTGAGCTGGCGTCGCTGGAGTACGCCCTGACGGGGCTGGCCGAGCGGTACCTCGAGGTGCCCGCGCCCGGCATGACCCACCTGCAGCACGCCCAGCCGGTGTTGATCAGCCACCAGCTGCTGGCCCACGCGCACGCCTTCGCCCGCGACGTCGACCGGTTGCTCGACTGGGACCGCCGCGCCGCCGTCAGCCCGCTGGGCTCGGGCGCGCTGGCCGGGTCCTCGCTGCCGCTGGACCCCGACGCCGTCGCCGCCGAGCTCGGCTTCGACCGGGCCGCGGAGAACTCGATCGACGCGGTCAGTGACCGCGACTTCGCCGCCGAGTTCTGCTTCGCCGCCGCGATGGTCGGCGTCCACCTGTCCCGGCTGGGGGAGGAGGTCGTGCTCTGGACGTCGACCGAGTTCGGCTGGGCCCGCCTCGACGACGCCTGGGCGACCGGGTCGTCGATCATGCCGCAGAAGAAGAACCCGGACATCGCCGAGCTCGCGCGCGGCAAGTCCGGCCGGTTCGTCGGCAACCTCACCGGCCTGCTCACCACGCTCAAGGGGCTGCCGCTGGCCTACGACCGTGACCTGCAGGAGGACAAGGAGCCGGTCTTCGACTCCCTCGAGCAGCTGCTGCTCCTGCTGCCCGCGGTCACCGGCATGGTCGCCACGCTCACCCTGCGCCCGGAGGTGCTCGAGGCCGCCGCGCCGCAGGGCTTCGCGCTGGCCACCGACGTCGCCGAGTGGCTGGTCAAGAACGGCGTGCCGTTCCGGTCGGCGCACGAGATCTCCGGCGAGATGGTCGCCGTCTGCGAGGCCGCGGGCCTGGAGCTCGACCAGCTCGACGACGACCAGCTCGCCGGCATCGACGAGCGGCTCACCCCCGCCGTCCGGGAGGTGCTGTCGGTGCGCGGCGCGCTCGCCGCCCGGGACACCCGCGGCGGGACGGCGCCCGAGCGGGTCGCCGCCCAGCTGGCCGCGCTCAAGGACGTCGTCGCCGCCCACGGTCGCTGGTCGGTCGACTCGCCCGTGGCGGCCGCGCTCTGAGCCAGCCAGGCCGCCTGCTGACGGCGGAGGAGCTGCTCGGGCCGGTCGACGACGTCGCCCCGGCGCTGCTGGGCTGCTGGGTGGTCACCGACCGGCCCGGGGGGACCGTCGCCGTCCGGCTCACCGAGGTCGAGGCGTACTCGGGGGAGGGGGAGGACCCGGCGTCGCACGCGCACCGCGGCCCCACCCCGCGCGCGGCGATCATGTTCGGCCCGCCCGGGCGGCTGTACGTGTACTTCAGCTACGGCGTGCACTGGTGCGCCAACGTCGTCGTCGGTCCCGCCGGCCGCGGCTCGGCGGTGCTGCTGCGCGCCGGCGAGGTGGTGGTGGGGGAGCCGGTCGCGGCCCTGCGCCGTCCCTCCGCCCGCCTGCCCCGGGACCTGGCCCGCGGCCCGGCCCGGCTGACCGCCGCGCTGGCGATCGGGCCGGAGGACGGCGGTGCCGACGTCCTCGACCCCGCCTCGCCGGTGCGGCTGCACGCGGGGCAGCCGCCGTCCGCCGTCTCGGCCGGGCCCCGGGTCGGGATCAGCCGGGCGACCGAGCTACCGTGGCGGTTCTGGGAGACCGGGGCGCCGTCGGTGAGCGCCTTCCGCCCGGGCGGACAACGCCGGCGCCGCGCCGCCGGGCAGACTGGTACCTCGTGACCTCCTCCGTCCTCGACGAACTGCAGCGCCGCGGGCTCATCGCCCAGACCACCGACGAGGACGCCCTGCGCGCCCACCTCGCCGAGGGACCGGTCACCTACTACTGCGGCTTCGACCCGACCGCCCCGAGCCTGCACGTGGGGCACCTGGTCCAGGTGATGGTGCTGCGGGCGCTGCAGCGCGCCGGCCACCACCCCGTGGTCCTCGTCGGCGGCGCCACCGGGCTGATCGGCGACCCGCGCCCGACCGCCGAGCGGCAGCTCAACGACCGCTCCACCGTGGCCGGCTGGGTGGACAGCATCCGTCGCCAGCTGGCGCCCTTCCTCGACCGGCCGGCCGAGCAGGAGGGCCTGCCCGCGCCGGTCTACGTCGACAACCTGACCTGGACCGAGCCGCTGTCGGCCATCGACTTCCTCCGCGACCTCGGCAAGCACTTCCGGGTCGGCCGGATGCTGGCGAAGGAGGCGGTGTCCGCGCGGCTGAACTCCGAGGCCGGCATCAGCTACACCGAGTTCAGCTACCAGATCCTCCAGGCGCACGACTACCTGCAGCTGTTCCGCCGCCACGGCGTCACGCTGCAGACCGGTGGCTCGGACCAGTGGGGCAACCTCACCGCCGGCATCGACCTGGTCCGCCGGGTGGAGGGGGCCGCGGTGCACGCTCTGTCCACCGTGCTGGTCACCAAGTCCGACGGGCAGAAGTTCGGCAAGAGCGAGGGCGGCACCGTCTGGCTCGACCCCGCGCTCACCACGCCCTACGCCTTCTTCCAGTTCTGGCTCAACGCCGACGACGCCGACGCGCTCACCTGGCTGCCGCAGTTCTCCGAGCGGCCGGCCGAGGAGGTCGAGGCGGTCCTGGCCGAGAGCCGGGAGCGGCCGGCGTCGCGTGCGGCACAGCGCGCCCTGGCCGAGGAGCTGACCGCGCTCGTCCACGGGCCCGGGGAACTCCGCCAGGCGGAGGCCGCCGGGCGCGCGCTGTTCGGGCGGGACGACCTGACCGCCCTCGGCGCCGACACCCTCGGGGCCGCCCTGCGGGAGGCCGGCAGCGTCACCGTCGACGGCGGGACGCCGACCGTCGCGCAGCTGCTCCAGCAGACGGGCCTCGTCTCGAGCCTGTCCGAGGCCCGCCGCACGGTCAAGGAGGGCGGCGCGTACCTCAACAACGAGCGCGTGACCGACGCCGACACCGTCCCGGGCGAGGAGGCCTGGTTGCCGGGCGGCTGGCTGGTGCTGCGCCGCGGCAAGCGGTCCGTCGCCGGGGTGCAGCGCGTCGCGCACTGAGGACGTCCTGCCGCGTTGACGCCGTGTGACACGCCGGTTCCGGAACGGTGTCTGGCGTCACGGCCGAGCGGGTTTGACACGCTCCCGACAGGCACGTAACTTTCTCTCTGCGCGCCGCACGGCCCGGGAGGGCCGGCGCGGAGAGCCCTTCGAGGGAATACTCCGGGCGGGCGCAGGGTTGGACAACAAGCAGCCGCCGAGGAAGCCCGAGAGGGTCGAGTTGGTGTGCGTCCGCTCCTTGAGAACTCAACAGCGTGCCGAAAGTCAGTGCCAAGTAGTACCCCGTTCCGGGTCTGGTGCCCGGATGGGATTCCTTTGGTTGATGACATCGAGAGTGCTAGCTCTCGGTTCTCG
>NZ_JBJGZD010000030.1:0-47903 GCF_054050335.1 Geodermatophilus sp. SYSU D00698 | reverse complement strand
TCGCACATGCGCGCGCGCGGGCGGCACCGCGACGGCGGGTGGGCGCGGCGGAGCGCGCCGACCAGCTGCGGGGGGGCGGGCCCCCCCGCCCCCGAGCGGGCCGCCCGGGCGCTGCACGCGCACGAGCGCACCGGCCCGCGGCGCGGCTACTACTACCAGCTGGCCGCGAGCTCGGGCTGGAGCAGCCTGCCGTTCCTCTCCCTGGTGCGGCAGCCGACGCTGGTGGTGGCCGGTGACGACGACCCGATCGTCCCGCTGGTCAACGCCCGGATCATGGCGCGGCTGATCCCCGACGCCCGGCTGCACGTGTACCGCGGCGGGCACCTGGCGCTGGTCACCGAGGCCGACGAGCTCGCGCCGGTGGTCGAGGACTTCCTCGACACCGACTAGAGCAGGCGCCTAGAGCCCGCAGGCGTCGCCGCCCTCGACGAAGCCCTGCCGGAAGGAGTCGACCAGCTCGAAGCCGGACAGGCCCGACTCCGGGACGACGGTCGGCTCGGTGGCGTACCGCAGCAGCACCACCGCCGCCTCGTCGACGTCGCCGGGCGAGAGGTCCAGCGGCGCGCCGTCGAGCGCGCCGAGGTGGGCCTCGCGGGCCAGCCAGCCGGTGGCGCACACCGCGCTGGTCACCGCCTCCGGGTCGTCCACCGACAGCCCGCGCTGCTCGCGGACGGCCAGCGCGTAGGGCAGGCCGAGCAGCGTCGTCACGGCGAAGTCGCCGACCTCGTGGAAGGCCGGCTCGAGCAGGCCGGCGGCGTCGTAGCGGACCGAGCCGTCCCCGGGACAGAACTGCAGGTCCAGCTCGGCGCCCTCGCCGGTGCACACCGCGCCCGCGCCGTCGGCGGCCCGGACCTCGGGCGCGGCGAACGGGCCGCCGAGCGGGCCGGTGCCCGGGAAGCCGCGGGTCAGGGCCTGCTGCCAGAACCCGGCCAGCACGTCGTCGGCGCCGTCGACCACCGCGCGGTAGGACCGGTCGCGCCCGCCCGGGCGCGGGAGGACCTCCTCCTGGGTGAACACGCGGGACCCGTCGAAGGCGGCGCAGGCCCCCGGACCGTCGGCGTAGCCCTCCTGGAAGGCCGACAGCTGGTCGAACAGCGACCCGTGCGCGTCCTCGGCGTCGGGCGGGGTGCCGACGGCGTCACCGAAGTACAGGTAGCCGAGCAGGTACGGGTCGAGCTCCTTGGGCCGCACGGCGAAGTGCTCGGAGTGCCCGGTGACCACCCACTTGGTCCACGCGCCGGCGAAGCACTCGGCCTGCGTCTCCGCGACGATCGAGGGGTCGTCGAGACCGGCCTGCGCCTGGACGGCGTGGCTGATCTCGTGCGCCATGATCTCGGCGACGATGAACGGCCCGTAGTCCCCGACCAGGTCGGCCAGCCAGGCCCGGTCGTAGACGACGACGTCGTCGTCGCCGCAGTAGAACGCGTTGTCGGCGAGGTCGTCGACGTCGTCGGGGAAGCAGACGCCGTCGGGCAGGGCGGCGGGGTCGGTCTCGGCGGGGTCCACCGACCAGAAGCCGCCCTCGATCGGCCCGAACCGCCCACCGAACACCTCCGGGTAGGTCCGCTCCCACCAGGCGAGGACGTCGGCCACCGCGTTGCGGGCCACCCGGTCGGCCGGGTCGCCCTCCTCGGCCAGGTGCACCCGCACCTCGACGTCGGTGGCGTCGGTGGTCGCCGTCCCCGTCGGGGAGGCCGTACCGGGGACGACGGAGGTGCAGCCGCCCGCCAGCACCCCCGCCACCAGCAGGACGCCGGCGGCCGGGCGGCGCGGGCGGGCGGCGGCGGGCATCGTGGCAGCGAGGCTCCCCGGCGGCGACCCCGCGGTCAACGGCGCCGCGCGCCGGGCCGGGGCGCCGGCACCGCCCGCGGCGCGCCGTCGCTGCGCGGGGCGGGCACGCCCGCCGCGACGACGGGTCGGGGGCGGGCCGGGGGCGGGCGCCGGCCCGGCACGGTCCCGCACGGCCCCGACCCGCCATCCGCCGGTCAGTCCCCGAGGGGGTGGGTGCGGATCGCGGTGACCAGGGAGCAGCCCTCCGGCCCGAACGGGTCGACGACGAAGCCGAACTGCACGAGCACGTCGGCGAGCAGCGCGTTCATGGTCCGCTGCACGGCCGTGTCCAGCGCGGCACCGCGGACCTGCTGCACGCTCATCCGGTCGTGCTGGCGCCAGCTCACCAGGACCCCGCCGTGGGTGGTCTCCGGCGTCAGGCACACCCCGCCGGCGGCGGCGGTCCCCGGGTCGGTGGCCGAGCAGTCGTGCAGCGACAGGCCGGCCTCGACCAGTGCGGCGGCGACCTCCACGACCAGTGTGGTCAGCGCGTCCTCGTCGGTGAGCAGCTCGTCCCAGTCCTCGGGCAGCCGGTCGAGCTGGGTGCCGAGCTCGGTCAGCCACGCCCGGTCCTGCGGCGAGGGGCGCCGGGCGACGGTGCCGTCCTCGCGGAGCACGCCGTGCACGGTGCGGACCGCGCCGTCGAGCTCGCAGGCCACGGCCGCCCAGTCCGCCTCCACCCGGTCGTCGAACGGCCCGGCGAGCGCGACGGGCCGGTCCCCGGTCCCGTCGGCCAGCCACCACGCCGTCGGCGCGCCGGCCGAGGCGCTGCGCCGCCCGGCGGGGTGGGTCGCCAGCCCCACGGCGGTGCGGGCCGGGGTGGCCGTCGCGACGGCGCCGGCCGCGGCGGTCTCGCCGCCGCCGGTCGGCAGGGCCGGCACCGGGGCCTTGAGCAGGACGGGGACGGTGTCGTCACCGCCCGCCGCGACCGGCGCGGGCGGGCCGGCCGGCGGCTCCCGCCGGCTCGCGGCGTTGCGCTCGAACTCGTAGCGGGCCGTCGAGCTGCGGCCGAGCGCGACGACCAGCCCGGCCGTCGCGAGGAACCCCAGGACGGCGACCACCGGCCAGAGCAGGACGGCGGTCATCACCACGCGCACCAGGACCGCTGCGGACCGGCGCCCCAGTCGGCCGCCCGTCGCACCCAGCCGCGCACGACCGCCACCGGGTCCACCGGCACGCGGACGGCGGGGCCGGGGAGGGCGGGGGCGTCGAGGGCGGGGGCGTCGGCGGGCCGGCCGGCGTCGGACTCGAGGCCGAGCAGGTCGAGCAGGTCGGCGATGCCGAGCCCGTCCCCGGGCGGTAGCGGGGACGGGGAGGTCCGGCGGGGTGCCGGCAGGGTGGGCGCGCTCACGGTGTTCCTCCTGGACGACGTCCCGGCCGGGGAAGTGCCGGGGACACCGAGAGCATCGGGCCCGGGCGCCCCGCGGGACCCCTGCTGGACACGGCTCCCGCGGCGGCGTCACGTGATCGTTGTGTGCGCCCGTCCGCGGGGGTGGTGACCGTGGGCAACCGACGACGTCTTGTCGACTCGCGGTGCGTCCCCCCGCGTGGACGGCGCCCGCGTCCGGTCGGTGATCCCGGGCGGCGGCGTGTCGGGCGCGGTCAGCCCCGGGTGGCCGTCTCGCAGGGCGCGCCGCTGCTGTCGCAGGTGGTCCACTCGCCGGTCGGGCGGCCGCGGTCGGACCACCCGGAGCACAGCTCCGTCCCGTCGAGGCGGAACCACTCCCCGCAGCCGTCGGGCTGCCCGCCGACGACGTGCCCGCGGGCGCGCAGGGACCCGTCGCGGTGCCGCTCCGCGTGCGGTCCCTCGGTGGACCCGGCCTGGGGGCGTCCGCCTCCGTCCTCGCCGTCCCGGGTCGCGCGGAGCCTGCGACGGGGTCCGGCGGACGGCGGGACCCGGGAACGACACCGGGACGCCGTCGGTGTCGACGGCGTCCCGGGAGGGCGTGCTGTGTGGCGCGTGCGGCGCTTACTCGGCGTAGCGGACGACGTGTCCGCCGGCCTCCTCGCCGAGCGGCGTGACGTCGAGGCCGCGCAGCCAGAGCACGTCGGCGAGCGCGCGGTTCATGACGGCCTGCACCGAGATGTCGGCGACCAGGCCGTGCACCTGCTCGACGCTCATCCGGTCGTGCTGCCGCCAGCCGACGACGACGCCGTCGAGGGCGGGCTCGGCGCTGACGCAGGCCCCGCCGAGCGCGGCGCCGTCACCGGCGGCGTCCCACAGCGGCAGGCCGGCCTCGACCAGTGCGGCGGTGACCTCGACGACCAGGGTGGCCAGCGGGTCCTCGTCGGTCAGCTCGGCGTCCCAGTCCGCGGGCAGCCGGTCGAGCTGGTCGCCGAGGTGGCCCAGCCAGGCCAGCTCCTGCGGGGAGGGGCGGCGGTGCAGGCCGCCGTCGGGCCGCAGGACGCCGTAGACCGGCCGGGCGTCGCCGGCGTGCATCGAGGCGGCCCAGGCCGCCTCCGACCGGTCGGGGAAGGGACCGTCGACGAGGCGGTCGCGTCCCTGCCCGTCGTCGACGACGAGCCACCAGCCCAGGCGTGCCTGGCCGTCGACCCTGATCTCACTGCTGCGGAGTGCCACTGGTTCCACCGTTCATCCCGTCCATGGGGCCGCCGCGGGGGAAGCGCGACGGCGGCCGCGCCCACCGGGTGAGGGCGGAGCGGGTGGCAGAAACGTAGGGGCGCGGCGCGCGGCGCGGGCCCCGGTGCGGCGCTCGCGTGACACGGCGTAGTCGGATCGTTGCGAAGGCCACCGACACGGACGGTGACCGGCTCCTCCAACCGCCCACATGTCGACCGTTCCGCGCTCACGCGTGCGTGGGGATGTGCCGAAACCGCACGACGACGCCGTTTCGGCTCAACCCCCGGCGCGTCCCGGCGGTGGCGCAGGCGGACCGGGACCGCGCCCGGCCGGGATGCGCGATCATCCCCGGGACGAACGGAGGAGACCCGTGACCGACAGACCCGTGACCGACAGACCCGTGACCGACGGCGCACCGGTGGTCGTCGACGACACGGCGGCCAGCCGCTTCGAGGTCCTCGTGGACGGCGCGGTCGCCGGCTACGCCGAGTACCGGCGGACGGCGTCGGCGCTGTCGTTCACCCACACCGTCGTCGACCCGGCCTTCGAGGGCCGCGGGCTCGGCTCCGTGCTCGCGCGCGGCGCCCTCGACGCCGCCCGCGAGGCGGGTGCGCGGGTCCTGCCGTTCTGCCCGTTCATCCGGGGTTACATCCGGCGGCACCCGGACCACCTGGACCTCGTCCCCGCCGACCGCAGGGCACAGTTCGGGCTGGCGCCGGCCGCCGACCACCCGACCCCCGACGACCCGAGGTGAGACCCCGATGACCGAGACCCGCGACCTGAGCGCCCTGGAGGCCGAGCGCGACCGCATCCGCGCCGCGCACCTGAAGCCGGCCGGCGAGCGCCCGCCCTCGACCGCCCGCGGCCTGCACCACACCGCGCTGATCAGCAGCGACGTCGAGCGGACCGTGCGCTTCTACCAGGAGGTCCTCGGCTTCCCGCTGACCGAGCTGGTCGAGAACCGCGACTACCCCGGCTCCTCGCACTTCTTCTTCGACATCGGCAACGGCAACCTGCTCGCGTTCTTCGACTTCCCCGGCCTGGACGTCGGCCCCTACGCCGAGGTGCTCGGCGGGCTGCACCACATGGCCATCAGCGTCGAGCCCGAGCGCTGGCACGAGCTGGTGCGGCGGCTCACCGACGCCGGGGTGCCGCACGAGGTGCACAGCGGCGTCTCGGTCTACTTCCGCGACCCCGACGGCGCCCGCATCGAGCTGATCGCCGACCCGCTCGGGGAGATGTACGGCCTGTCCGTGCTCTGAGGCCCGGGCGTCAGTCGTCGCCGCCGTTGCCGTTCCCGCGGCCCCTGCCGTTGCCGTTCCCGTTCCCGTTCCCGTTCCCGTTGCCGTTCCCGTTGCCCTCGTCGTCCCCGCCCTCGTCCTCCTCGTCCTGCACCGGGGGCGGCGTGGCGTAGGTGACGGTGACCGTCGACCCCACGACGACCGGGCCGGTGGGGTCGACGGCGACCACCTGCCCCTCCGGGACGTCGCCGGTGACGACCGTGCCCGGCTGCACCTGGAGCCCCAGGGCGACCAGCTCCGCCTGGACGTCGGGGAAGGGGCGCCCGACCAGGGCGGCGGCCACGACGTCGACCGTGGGGGGCGGCGCGGGCTGGGTCGTGGTCGGGGCGGACGGCGACGGGGCCGAGGACGAGGTCACGGGCTGCGCCGCGGACGGGGAGGACGACGGCGCCGCGGACGGGGAGGGGTCCCCGCGGGTGCCGAGGACGACCGCCACCCCGACGACGGCGAGGACGAGCAGCGCGAGCGCACCGGCGAGCAGCCGGCGGCGCCGCGGCCCCTCCCCGGGGACGTCGGAGGGCGCCGTCGCGTCGGCCGGGAGGACGGTCGTCTGCTGCGGGGCCGCGACGGGGAGGACGAGCGTGGCCGACGACGCGCCCGGGGCCGGCCGGCCGGCGAGCACCGCGTCGACGGCGTCGCGCAGGGCGGCGCCGTCGGGGAAGCGGGCTGCCGGGTCCTTGGCCATCGCCCGCTCGACCAGCGCGCGGACGTCCGCCGGCACGTCGGCCGGCAGCGGCGGCGGCTGCTGCTGGACGTGCATGAGGAGCACCTGCACCGGGCTCTCGGCGTCGAAGGGCACCCGTCCCGTGAGGCACTGGTGGGCGACGACGCCGAGGCCGTAGACGTCGCTGGCGGGCGAGGCCTTGGCGCCCTGCACCTGCTCCGGGGAGATGTACTGGGCGGTCCCCATCACCTGCCCGGTCTGGGTCATGTGGACGCTCGACGCCGACCGGGCGATCCCGAAGTCGGTGATCTTGACCCCGCCGTCCGGCACGACGAGCACGTTGCCCGGCTTGACGTCCCGGTGGACGACGCCGGCGGCGTGCGCCGTGGCCAGCCCCGCGGCGGCCTGCCGCACGATGCGCAGCGTCTCCGTCGCGTCCAGCCGGCCGGCGCGGGCGAGCACCGCCGACAGCGGCTCCCCGGCCACCAGCTCCATCACGAGGTAGGCCAGCGGCTCGCCGTCCGGGCTGACCGTCTCGCCGTAGTCGTGCACCGCGGCGATGTGCGGGTCGGACAGCTGCGCCGCGTGCCGCGCCTCCGCACGGAAGCGCTGCAGGAAGGACGGGTCGCCGGTGTACTCGCTGCGCAGGACCTTCACCGCCACCGGCCGGTCGAGCAGCGCGTCGTGCCCCCGCCAGACCCGTCCCATGCCGCCGCTGGCGAGGACGGAGTCCAGCCGGTAGCGGCCGCCCAGCAGGTCGCCCGTCGGGCGCATCGGTCCTCTTCCCCCTCGTCGTCCGGTGGCCGGTCCCCCGGCCGCCGGACGCCGCGGCGGGGACGACCGGCCTCAGGAGACGGTACGTCGCGCGGGGTCGGGGAAGGAGCGGTCCCCGAAGAGCACCCGGCGTGCCGCGGCGCGCCCGGGCGCCGTGCGCAGCACCGGGAAGGCGGCCGCCGCCATCGCCGGGGTGCGCACCGCCGCGAGCCCCCGGCGCAGCAGCAGCCGGCCGCGGAACGCGGCGCGCAGCGCGGCGCCGTCGTAGTGCCGCAGCGCGTCGGCCCGGCCGGTCCGCAGCGCGTCGTCGAGGACGTCGGCGGCGTGCCGGGACAGCCGCAGGCACGGGTCGAGGCCGCCGGCGGTGAGCGGGGAGACCGCGCCCGCGGCGTCGCCCACGAGCAGCCCGTCCGCGCAGCCGATCCGGCGCAGCAGGCCGCCGACCGGGATCGGCCCGCCGCGCCGCTCCACCTCGCCCGGCCGGCCCGCGGGTAGGCCCGGCGCCCCCGTCGCGAACCGCCGCAGCGCCGCGCGCACGCCGTCCGGGAAGCGGGCGGCGTACCCGGCGACGCCGACGTGGGCGTGCCGGCCGTCGTCGACCACCCAGGCCAGGTAGCCGGGGGCGAGCGAGGGGTCGAGCACGCAGTGGAACGTCGGCGGTCCCCCGCCGTCCGCGACCGGGAACACCTCCTCGGCGCCGACCAGCAGGTGCGTGTTGCGGTCCAGGCCGAGGTCGCGGGCGACGGCGGACCGGGCGCCGTCCGCGCCGACGACGAACCGCGCCCGCACGCGCGCGACCCCGTCCGGGCCGGCCAGCAGGGACCCGCCGTCCGCGCGCCCGGCGTAGCGGGTCCCCAGCGCGAGCCGCACGCCGGCGTCGGCCGCCTCGCGGGCGGCGGCCGGGTAGAGCGCCCCCATGTCGCCCACGCGGTACTCGTCGCGGTCGCTGTCCAGGACCACCGGCCGGCGCCGGTCCGGCGGGTACAGCACCACCCGCCGGATCGGCGGGCCGAGGCAGTCCGGCGGCAGCGCGAAGTCGTCGAGCGTCTTGCGGACGAAGATGCCTGTGGTGCGGATCGCGCCGTCCAGGCGCCGCCGCCGGTCGGCCAGCAGCACGTCGTGGCCGCGGCGGGCGAGCAGCGTGGCGGTGTGCAGGCCGGCCAGCCCGGCGCCGACGACGAGCACGTCGGCGGTGTCGCGGGCGCTCACCGGTCGGCGTCGGCGCGGACGAGGCGCAGGAGGCCGAGCAGCAGCGCACCGGCGGCCCAGGCGAGCAGCACGGCGACCGACGACGCCCGCGTCATCCCCGGCACCTCCCCGCCGAGCAGGAGGAACGCCGCCCCCGACCCGGGCAGCACCTCGGCGACCGCCGCCGACCAGCCGGCGCCGACCGCCGGGAGCAGCAGCGGCAGCACCAGGAGCAGGAGGAAGGCGGCGACGAGGGCGCCGGCCGTGCTGCGCAGCAGGAAGCCGAGCCCGGCGGCGAGGGCGGTGCCGGCGGCGAGCACGAGGGCGACGTCGGCGAGCACGCCCGGGCCGTCGTCCCAGGACAGGGTGATCTCCGGGTGCGGCGCGGCGAACGCGGCCATGGCGCCGGCCAGCGCGATCGCCACCCCGAGGACGGTGGCGACGGCGACCGGCACGAGGGTGCGGGCCGCCAGGAGGACCCCGCGGCGCGGCGTCCACTGCAGGGTCGGGACGATCCCGCCGGTGGCGTGGTCGGACGTGACCGCGAGGAGGACCAGCGTGAGCAGCGCGAACTGCGCGGGCAGCACCGGCACGGCCACCGCCGCCCAGGCGCCGCTCCCCGACGGCGGGTCCGCGGCCGCCTCCGCGCCGGCGACGGCGTCGATGCCGGCCGTGGTCACGGCGGCGGCCGCCAGGCACCACCAGGTGGCGCGGACGGTCCACAGCCGGGTCCACTCGGCGGCGGCGGTGCGGGCGAGCAGGCGCCCGGTGCCCACCCCGGGGACCGACGGCGCGGTCACCTGGCCCCCTCCGGCGTCGCCGCGACCGGCCGGCCGGGGTGCTCGACGGCCTCGCCGGTGAGCGCGAGGCCGGTGAGCGCGAGGTAGGCCTCCTCCAGCGAGGCGGCCGTCTCGGACAGGTGGTGCAGCGGGATGGCGGCGACCGCGGCGAGGTCGCCCACCTGCGCGGCGGTGCCGCCCTCGACCTGCAGCTCCGCTCCCCCGGCCGGCTCGGCGGAGAGGCCGTGCCGCCGGAGCAGCGCCGTCAGCGCCTCCGGCTGCGGGCTGCGGACCCGGACCCGGGGCCGCCCCGGCCCGCGCAGGAGCTCGTCGGTGGTGACGTCGGCGACGAGGCGGCCGCGGCCGATGACGACCAGCCGGTCGGCGATCGCCTGCACCTCGCCGAGCAGGTGGCTGGAGACCAGCACGGTGCGGCCCTCGTCGGCGAGCCCGCGCAGCAGCCCGCGGATCCAGCGGACGCCGTCGAGGTCCAGCCCGTTGACCGGCTCGTCGAACAGCAGCACGCGGGGGTCGCCGAGCAGCGCGGCCGCGATGCCCAGCCGCTGGCGCATGCCGAGCGAGTACGCGCGGATGCGGCGGCGCGCGGCGCGCTCCAGGCCGACCTGCCCGAGCACCTCGTCGACGCGGCGGGCCGGGATGCCGTTGGTCCGGGCCGCCACGCGCAGGTGGTCGCGCCCGGTGCGGCCGGGGTGGACGGCGCCGGGGTCGAGCAGGGCGCCGACCTCGCGGAGCGGCTCGGTCAGCTCCGCGAACCGCCGTCCGCCGACCAGCGCCGTCCCCGCGGTCGGGCGGTCCAGGCCGAGGACCATCCGCATCGTCGTCGACTTGCCCGCCCCGTTGGGGCCGAGGAAGCCGGTCACGGTCCCGGGCACGACGTCGAAGCTCAGGTCGTCGACGGCGAGGACGTCGCCGTAGCGCTTGGTCAGGCCGCGGACCTCGATCACCGCGAGGCCTCGTGCGCCGGCTGCGGGGCCTCCTGCCCGTCGGGCACCCACTCCAGGATGTCCCCGGGCTGGCAGTCGAGCACCCGGCACACGGCCTCGAGGGTGCTGAAGCGGATCGCCTTGGCCCGCCCGTTCTTGAGCACCGCGACGTTCGCCGGGGTGAGCCCCACCCGCTCGGCGAACTCGCCCACGCTCATCTTCCGCCGGGCCAGCTCGACGTCGAGACGCACGACGATGGGCATCAGATGACCGCTTCCATGTCGGTGCGCAGGACGGTGGCCTGCCGCAGCAGCGCCCGCATGACGACCACGAGCAGCCCGACCACGGCGCCGACCAGCAGCAGCACGACCAGCAGCGCGGGGAGCACGGGGTCGTCGCTCACCTCGTCGACGACGAAGTAGTAGGAGCAGACGAAGGCGCCGAGGAGCATCAGCCACCCGGCGGCCATCGCGCCGACGATCGCGTCCACCCACGGCTGGGAGCTCGCGCTGAAGATGCGGTCGGCCGTGACCAGCGTCAGCAGCTGCCAGGTGCAGACGATGACGACCTGGACGCACGCGAGCGCGAGGACCAGGACCGTCCACATGACCCAACCCACGACCGTCTGCTCCAGAGACGGGTCGGCGACGTCCGGCACGAGCTCCGGCACGGCCCGGAGCTGGGCGGCGGCCAGCGCGGCGAACACGACGACGAGCAGGACCCGCAGGGGCACGACCACCCGGTGCATGCGTGACATGCATCGACTCTCGCGCATGATCCATCGAATGTCGATAGACAGTTGTCGACGGACGAGAGGTCGGTCGGCTGTGGAGAGCGCACCGGTCCCGGGCCCGGCCGCTCTCGCGTCAGGCGCGCGCCGTCAGCAGCAGTCGCACGTCTCGTCGCAGCAGTCGTCCTCGATCGGGTCGCTCACGGTTCGTCACCTCCCCTCGCGGACGGGCACCAGGTGCCGGGGCTGGGCGGCGGGCACTGCGCCGAGGGCAGGGCGTCGGCCATCGCCCGCATCTCCGTGCGCAGGGCCACGAGGCGGGCGATCTCGGCGTCGACCTCGTCCAGCCGACGGCGCAGCAGCTGCTCGGCCGGCTCGCAGGGACACGTCCCGGTGTCGCGCACGGCCAGCAGGGCGCGGATGTCGGACAGCCGCAGGCCCAGGCGCTGGGCGCCGCGGATGAAGTGCAGCCGGTCGACGGCGCCGGCGTCGTAGCTGCGGTAGCCCGCCGCGGTCCGCTCCGGCTCCGGCAGCAGGCCGACGCGCTCGTAGTAGCGGACGGTGTCCGTCGGGACCCCCGCCGCGGACGCCAGCTCGGCGACGCGGAGCCCGCGGACGGCTGTCGCTGTCATGCGGCCGACGCTAGGCCTGTGACCCGGGTCCAGGGTCAAGCCCGGCGCCCGGCGGAGGAGTCCTCAGCCGGCGAGGGTGCGGCGCAGAGCCGCCGCCAGGGTCCCCGCGTCGAGCGTCTCGAGGGACCCGGGCACACCGAGCAGCGCCCAGGTCAGGACGCTCCGCTCCTCGGGCGTGAGGTCCCGGCCGAGGACGGGGACCAGGAGGGGCGCGGCGACCTCGTCGACCACGATGTCCCGCCCCCAGAACGGCAGCGGGACCGCCGGCAGGACGGCCGCCCCGTGCCGGGCCACCGCCGCCTCGGCGGCCGCGCGGAAGTGGAGGTCGTCGTAGCGGCCCAGCCGGTGGGCCCAGTCGTCGCCCCGGGCGACGCTGCGGCGCCGGCGGCGGATCGCCGGGTGCGCGACGGCGTCCAGGGACTCCGCCTCCCGGTCGGTCTCCCGCACCTCGTCCCGGGGCAGCGCCGCGGCCAGCAGGCGCAGGGCGCCGGCCACCGCGGGGGCGGCCAGCACGGCGGCGGTGTCCTCCAGCAGCGAGGCGGCGTTCCGCCACTCCGGCGCGCCGGGCGCGGCGGTCGACAGCAACGCGACCAGCCGGTCCCCCGCCCGGACCGGGTCCTCGGCGATCCCGAGGAACCCGGCCGCGCCCTCGACCGCCACCTGCACCCAGCCCCGCCGGTCGGCGAGGTACCCGCGGGCCGCCTCGACGCGCCCGGCCTCGTCGAGGCCCGCGGCCAGCCGCGCGGCGACGTCGGCCCGCGCGGCGGCGAGGGCACGCTCGCGCCGGAGGTCCGGGTCGTCGTCGCGGGCGAGCCGCAGCGGTGGCTCACCGTGCCGCGGGCAGTCCCGGTCGAGGCCGGTGAAGACGCGCCGGTCGGGGGGCGCGTCGGCGTCCCGGTACCAGGGGCCGAAGGGGCCACCGGGCCAGTCGGCCGGGTCGAACCGGCCGCCGCCGGTCGTCAGCAGCGGTCCCGCGCCGGGCTCCTCCTCCCAGCCGGCGAGGACGCCGTCCACGACGTGCACGTGGCCGCCCGTGTGCATCGCGACGGTGTAGGTGCCCGTGGGGCCCAGCCCGCCGCGCGGGAGGCCGACCCGGTCGCCGACGTGCAGGTACCGCAGGCCCTTGCCCCACAGCTTGACCTGCTCGTAGCGGTCCCCGTGGTGCACGGTGTCGTACGTCCCCATGTCGCTCCCGTCAGCGGCGGCGGAACCGGTCGAGCAGGGCGCCCAGGTCGGGCTCGTCCCCGGGCAGGTGCACCTCGGTGACCTCGCGGGTGCCGCGCCGGTGGTGCCCCGCGACCGGCATGCGCTTCAGCCCGCCCTCGAGACGCCAGGCCCGGGCCGCGGCGAGCAGGTGGTCCTCCTCCGCGGGGTCCCAGCTGCTGGTCAGCACGCGCACCTCGTGGCCGCCGTCCCCCAGCTCCTCGGCCGCGGCCAGCAGCAGGAGCGTGTGCATGTCCAGCGGCCGGCTGCCGGAGCGGTCGCAGGCGAAGCGGGCCTCGGTGACGCGCGTGGCCGCCCGCCGGTAGACCCGCCAGGGGGTCGCCCAGACGAAGGCGCGGCGCTGACCGCCGTCGAGGCGGCCCGTGGTCAGCAGCCGCCGCAGCCGCTCCTGCACCTCCGCGAGCTCGGCCGCGTCGGGCTTGCCGTCCTCGCCCCGGCGGACGCCGAAGGCGGCCAGCTGCGCGGCGCGGACCAGGGTGGACGACAGCACGACGAGGACGTCGTCGGGAGCGCCCGCCCGCGGCAGCCGGCCCTGGAGCAGCGTGACGGCGCCCTGCAGGGACAGGAGGTGGACGGTGCGCCCGGCCGCCGGGTCGGGCAGGTCCCGCCCGACCCGGTCGGTGGGCTCGTGGGGCCGCGGCTGCTCCGGTGGGCCGTCGAGCAGCGCGAGCCCGAGCCGGCCGGCGGCCTGCTGCAGGTCGTGGTCGCGGGTCACGAGGACGGCCTCGTGCGCGGCGGCGGTCAGGACCCGGACGACGTGCGCGATCTCGAAGTCGGCGTCCCCTGGCACGCACCGCGTCGACCCGGCGGCGGCCTGCATCAGCTCCGGGTCGCCGCTGTCCTGGCAGAGCCGGACGACGTCGGCGCGGGTGAGCATCGCCCGGCGGGCGCGCGGGATCCCGAACAGCTGACCGGGGTCGGTCAGCGCCAGTGCGGCCCGCTGCTGCGTCTTGTACGCCGACTCGTCCCCCTGCAGGAACCGGGTGGCGGCCACGCGTGCCATCTCGGCGACCACCCGCCCCGGCAGGACGACGGTGCCGTCCTCGCCCAGCCACGCGGCGACCCGTTCGCGGAAGTGCCCGTGCCAGCGCCGGCCCTCCAGCACCGCGCAGGTGTCGACGACGGCCTTGCGGCTGGAGGGTGACGAGGTGAGCAGCGCGGCGGTCACCGCTCCTCCCCGACCAGCACGTCGTCGTCGGCGCCGGCCTCGAGGTCCTCGTCGGCGCCGAGCAGCGCCCGGCGCAGCGCCTGCTGCTCGAACAGGTCGCGGAAGTCCAGGAAGGCGTGCTCGGCCTGCCGCACGACGTCGACGATGTCCACGTCGTCGTTCTTGTGGGTGTACGAGCTGGGCGAGACGAGCTGCCGCCCGCGCTGGGCCGCCAGGAAGTCACCTCCGTCGATCCGGCCGCTGTAGTAACAGATCGGCAGTGCCGGCCCCCAGGGGTGCGCCGAGCGGAGCAGCTCCGTCAGGTCGAACCCGGTGCGGCCGTCCGGCCGGTCGAAGTCGTGGTCGACGACGAGCACGAAGGGCTCCGTGCGCTCGAGGAGCGCCCGCGCGGCCGCATCGATGTCGTCGTACGTGTCCACCGTCCAGCCCTCGTACTCCAGCAGCTGCCGCAAGGGGTCCAGCAGCTCGTGCTTGTCGTCGACGACGACGACGGGCAGGCCTGCGCTCATCACATCTCCTCCACTCGGGCGCCGCGGTGGGCGGCTCTGGCGTTGCGGCGCGCCGCGGAGGGCAGGCGGAAGCAGAAACGGCTCCCCTCGGCGACGGACGTGTCGATCCACAGCTGGCCGCCGGACTGGCGGACCATGTTCTCGGTGACCCGGAGCCCGATCCCGGCGCCCTGGCCGGGCTGCCCGGGGATGGACCAGTTGGCCACGTTGTCGGGCAGGTCCTCGGGGACGCCGTCCCCGTGGTCCCGCACCGAGAGCACCACCCACCCGTACGGGGCCACGGCGAGGTCCTCGCGGGTGGACTCGCCGAAGGTCGCGAGGATCTCGACGACGCGTCGCTCGTCGCCCTTGCGGCGGGTGTGGGCCTTGATCGCGTTGGACACGAGGTTGTGCAGCGCGAACTGCAGCAGCGTCGCGTGGCCGCGCACGGCCATGCCGCCACACCCCTCGCGGTCCAGCAGCCGGACCTCGGTGTGCGCGGCGACGGCCTCGGACTCCAGCTGCTCGACCACCGACTCCACGGTCGCGAGCACCGGGACGGCGCCTGCGGAACGCCGCTCGAGGTCGGCGGCGGCTGCGATCTTCGCGATGCTCCGCTGCTGCAGGTTCTGCGACCGCCGCAGGGAGGCCACGACGTCGTCGAGCGCGGCGAGGTCCCGCTCGAAGTCCGTGGCGACCTCGTCGGGCAGTCGCCGGCGCAGGTTCCGCGTGACCGCCCGCAGGAGCTCCGTGCTGGCCCGGCTACCGCGCAGGTGGTTGGCCAGCTCGTGCTCGAGCAGGGAGTTGTAGGCGGCGAGCTGCGCCGTCGTCCACACCGGCCCCTGCTCGGCCGCGGCCGGCGCCTCCGGGCGCTGCGTGGTGAGCAGGCTCGCCTGCGCGGCGGGGGACAGCGACAGGCCGCGGCTCTCCGCCGCCCGGCCCAGCTCCTGCGCCGACTCGGACTGGCCGGCCTCCGCGAGCGCGAGGGTGGCGGCGCTGAGCAGCGCCTCCGCGGGCTCCTCGTCCAGCGCGGCGTCGTCCGTGCCGTCGAGGACCCCCAGCACGGCCTCGACCGAGCCGGTCGCGGCCAGCGCCCGCCCGGCCGCCTCGGCGACGACCGGGGCCGCGAGCGCGCCGCGGGCGGCCTCGGCGGCCGCGACCTCCGGCACGGACTCGGGCCGGCCGGCCAGCGCGTCGAACAGCGCGGCCGTCAGCTCCGGGGGCCGGCCGAGGCCGCGCTTGACGGCCGCGGTGCGCAGCCGCTTGACCCCCTCCGGCAGGAGGGCACGGGCGTGGGCCGCGGCGACCGCGCCGAGGAACGCCGCGAACTGCTCGTCGGGCTCGGTCTCGGCCGCCACGCGCACCTCGACCACGCTGTCGAGCTGGGCGTAGGGCCGCCGGGCCAGCGGGTACGCCCGGGCGATCTCCAGCAGCTGCGCCGCGGTGAACCAGCCGTCCTGCGCCGCGCGCGCCCCGGCTCGCGGGGTCAGGCTCTCGACCGCCTTGACCAGCAGCCGCTCGCCGGCGCCCACGGCCCGCTGCGCGTTCTCCCAGGCCGCGGCCTCCGCGTCCGTCCCGACCCGGTCGGCCGGCACCTTGTCCGGCTGCAGCGCCCCGACGATCGCAGCGGTGTGGAAGGACGGCGTGGGGACGACCTTGTCGGCGCGCATGGCGGCCCGCGCGTACACCAGCCGCGCGGCGCGCTTGTGCCGTGGGACGGCGTACAGCCACTCGGCCCAGACGCCGCCGCTGCAGCCGCCGCCGGCCTCCCGCATCTCCCCCATGAGCTGCTCGATGGCCCGGGAGTTGCCCTTGTCGCGCCGGTGGGCCCGGGCCAGCGCCTCCCACGCCTCCACCGGCCAGGTGGCCGGGGAGTGGCGCCGCAGCCACCGCTCGGCGGCATCCGTGCCGCGCCGGACGGCCAGCCCTCGGACGACGCGGGTCACGAGGGCCGGCGGGTACGGCATCCGTGGGTGCGCCGTCTCCGCGGGTTCGGTCCCGGCACCGTGCTCGAACAGCTCGCAGCCACGGAGGGCACCGTCCAGGTCCCCGGCGTCCAGGTGGGCGGCGACCAGCGCCTCGACGATCGCGGGCGCGGGGCACTCCCCCGCCGTGGCCTCCGCGGCGACGAGGTCCCCGGTGGCGATGTGGGCCCGGACCAGCGGGAGGGCGAGCCGGGGCAGCGCGTCCCCGGCGGCCCGCACCACCTGCCGCAGCGCCTCGACGACCTCCTCCGGATCGCCGCCGACGGCCATCTCCACCAGCGCGTCCAGCTCGTGCGCGGTCGGTGGCACCCCGGCGTCGGCCGCGGCGGCGAGCGCCTCCGCGTACGTCGGCACGGACAGGGTCCGCTGCGCGTGGCCAGCGAGGATCCGGCGGTGGGTGCCGTTGAAGGTGAACGCCCCCGCGCCGCCCCGGAACACCTCGAGCAGGAGCGTGATGTCGTCGCGGGCGAGTGCGGTCAGCGCAGTGGCGAGCACGTTGGCCGGTGGGTCGGTGACCTCCCCGGCGCGGACCGCGCGGGCCCAGTCGAGAAGCGCGGCGGAGAGCTCGGCCGTCCGGTCGGTCAGCGCCAGGGCGGCCACGTGCACCCGGCGGGCACGGGCGTTGGCGGGGAAGCCGTCGTCGAGGTACGCCTGGTAGGCCGCGAGCGCGTCGTCGAAGCGCATGGCGTTGGCGAGCGCGGTGACGAACAGCAGCCGGTGGTCGGCGACCAGCGGCACTCCCGCCGCCTCCGCCCTCGCCAGCACGGTGCGGCTCTCGTCCGCGGCCCCGAGCTCGGAGAGCACGATCAGCGCGTCGTTGACGACCCGCGGCGTCACGGCCGAGGACGCGATCGCCAGGTCCACCAGGCGCAGCACGTGCTCGGGTCGTCGTCCGTGGGCGGTGCGCAGGATGCCGAGGGCGCGGCCCGCCGCGACGACGTCGGGGAAGCCGCCCGCCCGCTCGAGGCCGTCGACGGCGGCGTCGAGGTCGGTGGCGGTGCGCGCCTCCTGCAGGCTCTCGAGGAGGGCCGAGGGGTCGAGCTGGTGCGCCATCGGGACACCGGCGGCCTGCAGCCGGTCCACGTAGGCGGCCGCGGCCCGGGAACCGTGCCGGCGGAGGAGCTTCCACGCCAGGACCGGGTGGGTGTCCTTGAAGCCGTCGGGGTGCTCGGCGTGCGCGGTGACGACCAGGTCGGCCGCGCCCTCGGCGTCCCCGAGGCGGGCGAGCAGGTTGGCCTGCAGCACCAGGATGCCGCGGCCCCCGACGCCCGCGGAGCGGGCCGCGTCGACCACGCGCTGGGCGGCAGCCCGGCAGTCGCCCGGCTCGGCCTGCCTGGTCATCCGGTCGAGGGCGCGCAGGAGCTCCTTGGCGCCGTCCGCCGTCAGCGCTCCGGCGGCGGCCTCCGCCTCCGCCTGCAGCGCCACGTCCTCGGGCCGGTCCGCGTCCGCCACGCGGCCGTCTCCGTGCCCCGCCCGCGCGGGCTGGTCCACCGCCGGGGCGGCTGTCTGGGTCGTCACGAGTAGTCCGTCCGATGCCTCGCTCGCGCGGCCTCGTGCCGCGCACCGGGGGCATCGGCCGAACGGAGGACCGACTTGAGGAACCGGATCTCCCGCCAAGGGGTGCCTTCCGCCCGGTGGGTCCCGCCGCAGGAGGCGAGGGCGTGGTCCGGGTGGCTAGGGTCGCCGGGTGCCGGGGACGACCGCGGGAGGCGCCTGACCGTGGCCGGGGCCCGCACGCTCGCCCAGGCGTACCGGCGCTTCGCCGAGGTCGACGCCGCCGGGACGTCGCCGCTGTACGAGCGGGTCGCCCTCGCGCTGAGCGGGTCCGACGAGGCGCTGGGCGCCGTCGCGACCCTGCCGGCGCGCAGGCGGAGCCCCGCCGTCGTCCTCGCCGCGCTGCACGACCTCGCCCTCGCCGGGCGCGCCCCCGCGCTCGCCGCGGCCCACGCCGCCGGGGACGCCGACGCCGCCGCCGGCGCGGCGGTCGACACGCTGCTGCGGATGACCGACGCGGTCGCGGCAGTCGCCGCACGCCGGCCGGTGCGCGCCGACGAGACCGGACACGGCGCCGTGCTGTACCCGCTGGTCGCCGAGGCGGCGCACCGGGCGGGCGCGGCCGCGGTCGGGCTCGTCGACGTGGACTGCGGCGCCGGGTTCGACCTGTCCGTCGACCGCGTCGCGATCGCCTACGGCGACGGGCGGACGCTGGGCGACCCGTCGTCCCCGCTGCGGACGGCGTGCCGCGTCGTGGGGGACCGGCCCGTCCCGGCGCGGGCGGTGCCCGCGGTCGTCGCCCGGATCGGCGTCGACCGCGACCCGGTGGACGTGACCGACCCCGACGACGCCCGGTGGCTGCGCGCCTGCCTGCCACCGGACCGGCCGGATCGGACAGCGCTGCTCGAGGCGGAGATCGCGCTGGCGGCGACGGCTCCTCCCCTGCTGCTGCGCGGCGACGCCGTCGAGGCGCTGCCCGACGCCCTCGCCCGGGTGCCCGCGGACGCGCTGCCCGTCGTCACGACGACGTGGGCGCTGTCGCGCCTCCCCCTCGATGCCCGGCTGCGCTTCCTGCAGCGCCTCGGCGAGGCGGCGGCCGACCGGACGGTGGCGTGGGTGTCCGCGGAGGGGGTCGGCGTCGCGCCCGCCGTCCCGACCTTCGGCGACCGCCGCGCCTCGGGCCACAGCGTCCTGGGCGTGGCGGTGTTCGACGGCCCGACCGTGCACGTCGAGGCCGTCGGCCGGTGCTGGTCGCGGGGCCGGACCCTGGCCTGGCTGGCGGGCTCCTGACCCCGCGCGGTCAGCCCGGTCGCCGGGCGGTGAGCACCACCTGGGGTGCCCGGACGCGTCCGTCGGCAGCCGCAGCTCGGACACGGGCTCCGGACCGGCGTCGGCGGAGGACCGCAGCAGGCCGGGACCGTGGGGACCTGCCGGCCGCCGGGAGGTGCACGACACCTGGGCGGTCACGACCAGTCGGCCGCGGTCAGACCGTCGGGGTGGCCGGGGGGCCACTGGACCAGCTCGATCCGGTTGCCGTCGGGGTCCGTGATCACGGTGGTCCGGAAGTCCGCGGAGCCGTCGGGCGACCCGGGGTCCGCGACCTCGATGCCCTTCGCCCTGAGGTCGGCGACCGTGGCGTCCATCGACTCCACCGAGACGACGAGGTGGCTGAGGCCGGTGCCCCGGGCCCTCCCGGTCTCGCGGGGATCGAAGACCAGCTCGACGCTGACGACGTCGTCGCCCGGCAGCTTGAGCATCGTCAGCCGGCCGATCGGCGTCTCCGGGACCCGTCCGACCACCTCGTAGCCCACGGCCGTGTAGAAGGCGACCGCCCGCTCGGGATCGGCGACCCGCAGGCCGACGTGCAGGGTCCTCACCGTCCCGCTCCCGCGTCGTGACCGGCCGGCGGCCGCCGTACGCGGTAGCGCAGGTGCAGGACCCGGTGCTCGGGGTCGGTGTCCGCGGCGTTCGGCTCACGGACCAGCTCGAGCTCGGTCCGCTCGGCGGGCAGGTGGTCGAACAGCCGTCGTCCCCGTCCGAGGAGGACGGGGACGACGTGCAGTTCCATCTCGTCGAGCTCGCCGGCCCGGAGCAGCGCCTGGGCGGCCCCGGCGCCCAGCACCAGAACGTCGGCGTCGCCGGCGGCGGCACGGGCCCGCGCGGCGCAGGCACGGACGTCGGTCGCGTACTGCACGCTGCCCGGCGGCGGCTCCTCCGGCACGTGGCGGGTGAGCACGACGACCGGGACGCCGTCGCGGTGGTCGCCGTTCCAGCGGTTCGCGTGCTCGTAGGTGCGGCGGCCCGAGATGACGGCCCGGGTCGCGGTCGCCTCGGCGACCACCCGACCGTTCGGACCCGGGTCGAGGCGGTGGTCCAGCCAGGTGAACAGACGGAACTCGCCGAGGCCCATCGGCTCCTCGGGACCGTCCTCCGGCCCGACGACGAGCCCGTCGAGGGACACGGTCATGTCCAGCCGGATCGCCTGGGTCCCGGTGCTCATGTGGTCCTGACGCACGACGGGCGCAGAACTCATCGGGGATCCCGCCCCACGCCGCCGCGTCGCGCAGCCGGCCCGGTCGGCACGGTGGGCCCCGTGGGGATCGAACCCACAACCCGCGGATTAAAAGTCCGCTGCTCTGCCAGTTGAGCTAGAGGCCCGGCGCCGCCGAGTCTCCCAGACGGAGCGGGCGGTCACCGGCCCCTGGAGGTCAGCGTCGGCTCCGCAGGCCTTCCAGGAAGCCCTTCCACAGCTGGCTGCCGAAGGACTGCTTCCGGCCGGTGTCCGCCGTCGCCTGCGGCTTCGACGCCCTCGGCGGCGCCTGCCGCGTCGAGCTCAGACGTCGCTGGGGTGGCTGGGCCCGGCGTCGGGTTCCCTGCGGCATGGCGGCACCCTCTTCCGTCCGCTGCCGCCCGCGCGGGGCCGCGGGCGGGTGCGGCACCCGCATGGTGCCCCGGCCGGGAGCGCCGGGGCCGGCCGCCGGCGGCCCGCCCCGCCGGTCCGCGATCCCGTGACCGAGCGCGACCGTCCGACGACACTCGGCGCGACCGGGGCGACATCCTCTGCGGACCGGCGGGCGGCGGTCCATCGTGGGAGGCAACCGCAGACCTGGGGGAGCTCATGACCGTGTCGACCGTCAACCGCGCGCCCCGGCCCAGCGGCCTGGCCGACGTCCTCGACGTGGTGCTGGACAAGGGCATCGTGCTCGACGCGTACGCGCGCGTGGCGCTGCTGGGCATCGAGCTGGTGACCGTCGACGCGCGGGTCGTCATCGCCAGCGTGGACACCTACCTGCGGTTCGCGGAGGCGGTGGACCGGCTCGACCTGTACCCCGACAGCGAGCCCAGGGGCCTGCCCGGGCTCTTCGAGGACACCCTCGAGGGCGGCGCCAAGATGGTCGTGAAGAAGAAGCTGAGCGGTCCCGCGGAGAAGATCGAGAACTTCGTCGAGAAGATCACCGGCCGCGGGAACGAGGAGCGCGAGCGGTAGGACGCTCCCGCCCCACGGCGGGCCCGGCCGGGCCGACAATGCAGGCACCGCGACCGTCGGGACCGGGGAGGGTGCCATGACGTCGCAGATCCCGGGACTTCCCGGCCGTGACCTGCTGCAGCCGCTGACCGAGGAGATCGGCGCGGCGGTGCACCGCGAGGTCGAGCGGGTGCGGGACGAGGTCACGCGCCCGTACCGCGACTCGCGGGAGGGGGTGCGCCTGCTCGGCGGCTCGGCCGTGCTCGGCTCGATGGCGGCCGGTGGCGCGACGGCGCTGCTGATCCGGCTGCTGGACCGCCGGCTGCCGCCGACGGTGTCGGCGGCGCTGGTCACCGCGGCGCTCGGCGCGGGCGCCTCCGCCCTGGCGCGCGCCGGCCGCGCGCGGATGCCCTGGGCGTCTCCGGGCGCTGCCCCTCGCCCCGGGACCTGACCGGGGACGCGGCGCGACCGGCGGGTCCGACCGGCGCGCCGCGTCGTCACGGCTCAGGCGTCGGCGCGCGCGGCCCGTGCCGGGGCCCTGCGCTCGTCCTCCTCACCTCTCCGGACGGCGGGGATCTCGCGCAGGCCGGGGCGGCGCCGCTGGTCGGGTTGGGCTCGTCGGGGAGTCTGGTCCTGCATCGGTGCCCTCCGATCTCGTCGGCGCACGTCCGTGCACGCCTGGGGTTCCGAGGGCGCCGATCCTGTGGCTGCCGCCCGGACCACCCGTCCCGGACACGCCGGTCCCGCCCGGTCCCACGGCGCTGCGCAGCGGGGCGCTGTCCCCCGGTGCACGGCCCGTCACCGGCCGGGGGTCACCACCCGGCCGCTCCCACGCCACTCCACGAGGACTCCGCCGGCCTCCCCCACCGCCGCGACGGCGGCCCGGAGTCGGGCCCGGTCCGCCTCCGCAGCGGCCGCCAGTACCCCGAGGACCCCGGCGTCGGTCACAGCACGTCGAGCACCAGCAGCACGACCAGGGTCAGCACCGCCGACACGAGCAGGGATCCCAGGCAGCCCAGGCGGTTGGAGAAGAAGAGGAACACCCGGTCGAGGTGCCCACCGTGCGCCGTCGGCAACCGTGCGTCACCACGGGAGCGCCACCCGGTCGGGGGCGTGCACCCGATCGGGGGATCGTGGCACCGGGGGCCACTACCTACGGTCATCCCAGCGCGCCGGTCACGACCGCGCGCGACCGCTCCGGCCCGGCCGTCCCGTTCCCCCCGGGACAGCCGGGCCGGTCCCTTCTCCGGCCCGTCAGCAGGCGGTGGCGACCAGTCCGGAGAGGACGTCCCGCTGCGCCTGGTCCAGCGGCAGGTCCGCCGGCACCTCGTCGTCGTCCCCCACCTGCAGCCCGAGCAGGAACAGGTGGGGCTGCTTGACCTCCGCCAGCGCGTGCGGGTCGCAGCGCGCCATCGCGAACTCGACCGGGACCTCCAGCGTCGGGTCCCCCGCCCCCAGGGTCCGCGGCAGGTCGTCCGCGGCGACGTCGTAGAGCACGTTGCCCTCCAGGCGGGTCACGGTCACCGGGCGGTCGTCGTCGCCGGACCGGGTCAGCACGAGCGACCCGGTGACGGCGTCGCCGTCCGACGCGAGCCCCGTGACGGTCACCCCCGCGACGGCGAGGACGGCGCGGACGGCACAGCGCTCCTCGTGGATGCGGCCGAGCGTCTCGGCGGCCAGCGGCACGCGCAGGTTCTCGGTGCGCCCGTCGGGCCGGACGACGGTCAGCCGCGCCGCGGCGGGCTCGGCGGCCCGGTCGCACACCACCTCGCCGTAGGGCGTGGGCAGGTCGATGGTGCGGCCGGGCGCGTAGGCGGCGGTGAGCGCCCGGTCCGGCAGCGGCGCGAAGCCGGGCGAGTCGATCGCGACGGCGGTGACGGTGAACGGCTCGGTGCCGGTGTCGGTGACCCGCACCTGCACCTGGCCGCCGACCGCCGCGTCGGTGCGCAGCTCCACCGCCTCGGCCTCGATCCCGGCCACCGGCGGCACGGCCGGACCGGGAGCGGGCGTGGACGACGGCGGCACCGGCGGGGCCGGCTCGGCGGCCGACGGCCCGGCGGAGCCGCACGCGGCGCACAGCAGCACGACGAGCCCCGCCGCCGTCCGCCGCACGCGGCGAGCGTAGGGCGGCGGGCTACTGGTGGCGGGAGGGCAGCCGCGCCATCACCCGGCCGGCCTCCATCCGCACCTCGAGCTTCTCCTGGGGGTTCGCCGCCGGCCCGCGCCGCGGCTCCCCGTTCTCCAGGTCGAACGCCGAGTCGTGCCACGGGCAGACCAGGCAGGTGTGCCCGCGCACCTCCTCGACGGTGCCCTCGTACAGCGGCCCGGCCAGGTGCGAGCAGGCGCCCACGAAGACGTCGACCCGCGCGCCCCGGCGGACGGCGGCCAGCGGCGCGGCGACCCCGCTGCCGCCCGCGGTGCGCAGCGCGGGCCGGCCCTCCGGCAGGTCGTCGAGCGGGCCGAGGTCGATCCAGTCCGAGGTCAGCGCGCGGGCCGCCGTCGCCGCGTGCGAGGCGCCCGAGGACTGGGCGTAGGACATGTGCCCGCCGATCGCCGCGGACCCGGTGGCGATGCCCAGCCCGGCGTAGGCGAGCACCCGGCCGAGCGTGCCGCGGCCCCTGGCCCGGGCGACCAGGGAGCCGACGTAGAGGCTCAGCGCGGCCACGTTGGAGACGGCGTGCAGCGCGCCCAGCCGGCGGACGCCGACCTCCTGCTCCGACCAGTCGGCCGCACCGGACATCGCCGCGGGCACCGAGACCACGACCCCGGTGGCGATCAGCACGGTGGCCGCCGGCCGCAGCGGTGGGACGGCGTCGAGCAGGCCGGCCGAGGTCCAGCTCCCGACGGGGACCTGCACGAGCACGGGGTGCAGCGGGTGGCCGAGCCAGGTGCCGTGCAGCGCGTCCTTGAGCACTCCCGGCCGCAGGACCGCCTGGACCGCCTTGCGGGCCGACTCGATGGTCCGGTCGAAGGTGCTCACGTCGGCGAGGCGGTCGAGGATCCCCATCAGGCTCATGCGCGGGTCCCTACCCCCGCCGGGTCACCCTGACGCCACCGGCCAGGGGGCTGACCAGCGCGGTCACGAGGAGTCCCGCGGCGACCGCACCGGTCGCGTTGAGCAGCGCGTCCAGCGGCGAGACGACGCGGCCGAGCGGCAGCAGCCACTGCTGCACCTCGATCGCCGCGCCCGTCGCGACGGCCGCGCCCGCGAGGACGGCCGGCCGGCGCAGGACCGGGAAGCGGAGGACGGCCACCGCGGCGACCGGCGTCAGCAGCAGCAGGTTGCCCAGCAGCTGCCGCACGGTGGCGGGCGAGTCCAGGCCGGCGAGGTACCAGTGCGCCTCGACGGCGGGCGAGCCCCAGGCCCAGCCCGCGTCGCCGGTGGGCAGCAGCGTGAGCGCGGCGACGACGGTCAGCGCCACGGCGAGGGCGGCGGACAGCAGCGACCTCATGGCCCCGACCGTGACGCACGTCCCTGGCAGGCCCCTGGGAGCGAGCTGCGATTACCCGGAGTGAGGGGACGCACACCCGACACAGCGACCCGCGCGGAGTAACTCGCTCGCCCCCAGGTAAGTGTCAGGAGGATCCTGGACAGTGATCCCCGACGACGCCGTGAGCAGCGAGGAGGTGCGCCCGTGACCTGCCCGTCGCTGCTGCACCGCCCCGCGGTCGTCGACGTCGTCGCCGACCTGGCCGCGAGCCTGAACACCCTGGTGCGCTCCGACCGGGCGCTGGGCCAGTTCGCGCGGTTCGTGATGGTCGGCGGGTTCTCCAGCGCCGTCTACGCGCTGCTGTTCTGGCTGCTGCGCGACCTGGGCGGCGTGCAGGCGAACGTCGTCGGCTCGGCGCTGTCGTCGATGCTCGCCAACGAGATGCACCGGCGGCTGACCTTCCGCGCCGGCGAGCGGGTCGGCTGGTTCGCCGCGCAGTGGGAGGGCGGCGCGCTGGCGATCGCCGGCATGGTGGCCACCAGCCTGGCGCTGAGCTGGTTCAACGCCACGGTCCCCGAGCCCCCCGTCGTCGCGGAGCTGGCGGTCATCGCCCTGGTCACCGCGACCATCGGGACGCTGCGCTTCCTCGCCCTGCGCTGGGTCTTCCGCCCGCAGCCCGCCTGATCCCCCGGCCCGGTCGCCCGCCGCGTGTTTGGCGCGTGCGTGTCGCGAGCACACAGCCCGGTAGTGGTTGAACACGCAACCACGAGACCGCGTACGCGACACGAGAGCCGAGGGAACCGTGGCGAAGATCGCCGTCATCTACTACTCGTCCACCGGGAACGTGCACCAGCTGGCCGCCGCCCTGGCCGAGGGTGCCGAGGAGGCCGGCGCCGAGGTGCGCCTGCGCCGGGTCCCGGAACTGGCCCCCGAGGAGGCCATCGACAGCAACCCGCTGTGGCGGGCGCACGTCGACGCCACCGCGAGCGAGGTCCAGGAGGCCACGCCGGCCGACCTGGAGTGGGCCGACGGCTACGCGCTGGGCAGCCCCACCCGCTTCGGCACGCCCGCCTCGCAGATGAAGCAGTTCATCGACCAGCTCGGCGGCCTGTGGTTCACCGGCAAGCTCGCCGACAAGGGCGCCACCGCGTTCACCAGCGCGCAGAACGTCCACGGCGGCAACGAGTCGACGATCCTCACGTTCTTCAACGTCTTCTCGCACTTCGGCGCGGTCATCGTGCCGCCCGGCTACACCGACCCGCTGCTGTTCGAGGCCGGCGGCAACCCCTACGGCGTCTCGAACGCCTCGGGCGGCAAGTCGGCCACCGCCTCCGACGCCGAGATCGCCGCGGCCCGCTACCAGGGCCGCCGGCTGGCCGAGGTGACCGCGAAGCTGGTGGCCTGACCTGCACGGACACACCGCGACGGCCGGCCGGGACCCCTCCCGGCCGGCCGTCGCCGTCCCGGCAGGGGTGCCCGCCCGGAACTAACCTCGGCGGGATGAGCGGGCCGACGACGCGGGCGCCCGGGCGCTGGAGGCGTCCGGCGCGGGTCGCCGGGCGCTGGGCGGTCCGGCTCGCCGTCGCGGCCGCCGGCGCACTGCTGGGCATCCTGCTGCTCGGCCGCGTCGAGGCGCCCATCGGCCCGTTCGACGCCGGCCTCGCCCTGACCCCCACCGGCGGCGGCGCGACCGTGGAGGTGCCGCCGCTCGGGACGCTGGAGGTCGACGCCTACGACGGCCCGCTCGGGCTCGACGTCCAGCTGCGCCGTGTCGACGAGACGCGCGTCCAGGCGCTGGTGAGCGACCCGGCCCGGCTCGACGGCGTGGTCGACCAGGTGAGCGCCGACCTGCAGGACGCCGTCGTCCGGCTCGCCTGGACCACGGCCGCCGCCGGGGTGGGCGGCGCCGCCGTCGCCTCCCTGCTCATCCACCGCCGCTGGCGCGAGCCGCTGGTGGCCGCAGGCGTCTCGGTGGTCCTGCTCGCGGGCACCGCCGGACTGGGTGCGGCGACCTGGCGGCCCGAGGCGCTGTCCCAGCCCACCTACACCGGCCTGCTGGTCAACGCGACCAGCCTGATCGGCAGCGCCGAGGACATCGTCGCCCGGTTCAGCGCCTACCGGGAGTCGCTCGAGGAGCTGGTCACCAACGTCGGCACGCTGTACTCCGCGCTGTCGGCCCTGCCGGCGCCGGGCGGGCCCACCGACACCGTGGCCCTGCTGCACGTCTCGGACGTCCACCTCAACCCGGCGGGCTTCGACCTGGTGGCGCAGGTGGCCGACCAGTTCGACGTCGACGCCGTCCTCGACACCGGCGACATCACCGACTGGGGCAGCGAGCCGGAGAACCGGCTGATCGGCTCCATCGGCGCGCTCGGCGTCCCCTACGTGTACGTCCGCGGCAACCACGACTCCGCGACCACCGCCGCGCTGGTCGCCTCCCAGCCCAACGCCACCGTCCTCGACGACTCCGCGACGGAGGTGGCCGGCCTGACCGTGGTCGGCGCCCGGGACCCCCGGTTCACCCCCGACAAGGACGCCACCGGTGACGGCGAGTCGCTGGAGCAGACCGGCGAGGACCTCGCGGAGGTCGCCGAGGAGCAGGCGGAGACGCCGGCGATCGCGATGGTGCACGACCCCGAGCAGGCCGGGCCGCTGGACGGCGTCGTCCCGCTGGTCCTGGCCGGGCACACCCACGAGCGGGAGGTCGAGACCCTCGACGGCGGGACGCTGCTCATGGTGCAGGGGTCGACCGGCGGCGCCGGCCTGCGCGGCCTGCAGGGCGAGTACCCCGAGCCGCTGACCTGCACGGTCCTCTACCTCGACCCGGACACCGGGGCGCTGGTCGCCTACGACGACATCACCCTCGGCGGCCTGGGCGAGACCGAGGCGACGATCGTGCGCACCGTCGTCCCGGAGCGGACCGCCGACGACGTCCCCGCCGACGTCCCCGCCGACGCCCCCGCCGACGGCACGCAGGACGGCACCGGCGGCGGGACGCCGTCCTCCCCGACGGACTGAGCCGCCCGTCCTACGCTCGCGCCATGGCTCCGACTCCCCGCCTTGCCGCCGGCGTCCTCGCCGGGGCCCTGGCCCTGGTCCCCGTCGCCGGCTGCTCGTTCACCTCGAACGGCTTCTCCTGCTCCGGGTCGACCTGCACGATCACCCTGGACGGGGAGGGCAGCGAGGTCGAGGTCCTCGGGACGACGGTGACGCTCGGGAGCGTGCAGGACGGGCGGGCGTCGATCAGCGTCGCCGGGGCCAGCGTGTCCTGCGGGGAGGGCGAGTCCGTGAACGCCGGGAGCCTGTCCCTGGAGTGCACCAGCGTCTCCGGCGACTCGGTGGAGCTCACCGCCAGCCTCGGCTGAGGCCTCAGCCGGCGTCGGCGACCTCGACCACCACCCGGGTCGGGTCCTCGAGCGCGTAGACCCGGAACGGCGCCTGCGAGCGGGTGCCGACGAAGGCGACCGTCGTCCCCTCGAAGGTCGCGTCGAAGACCACCTCGGTGACCGTGGCGGTGCCCTGGCCCGGCAGCGGGTCGGGGCCCGCGTACTCCTCGACGCCGGTGTCGTAGGGGTAGCCGGCGCCGGTGATCGTCACCTGCAGGACCGCCTCGCCGGCCACGTCGACCTCCTCGCCGCTGCCCTGCGAGCTCGCCACGTCGACGTAGCGGACGTCCCAGCCCGGCGTCCCCGTGCCGCCGGCCTCGAACACCACGCGGTCGAAGCCGTCGTGGCGGCCGGTGCGCACGTCGCGCACGGTCACCGACGCGTCGGCGGAGGCCTCGGCGGTGTCGGGCCGCGTGTCGGCGGGGGACGACGGCGCGGCGGTACCGGTGTCCCCGCCAGTGTCCCCGCCGGTGTCCCCGCCGGTGTCGCCCCCGGTCGGCGAGGCCGGCCCGCCGGCCGACGACGTCGTGGCGGACGACGGAGCGGTCGAGGGCGCGGCCGCCGCCGGCCGCTCCTCCGCGCCGCAGCCGGTCAGCAGGAGCGCCGCGGTGAGCAGGGCGGGGATGAGGGCGCGGCGGGACACCCGCGGATCGTGACAGCCGGCCGGGCCCGGACGGGCCCGCCACGCCTGGCCGAGGGGTGGTGTCGGGGGCCCTCCGGGGGCCGTGTATCGTTCTCCCTGCCCCCGGCGAACACGAGCCCCCATCGTCTAGCGGTCCAGGACGCCGCCCTTTCAAGGCGGTAGCACGGGTTCGAACCCCGTTGGGGGCACGGCACCACCAGCAGTACCAGCAAGGCCCTGTAGCGCAGTTGGTTAGCGCGCCGCCCTGTCACGGCGGAGGTCGCGGGTTCGAGTCCCGTCAGGGTCGCTTCCCCGGTGCAGCGTCACCGGGAGGGGCAGGTAGCTCAGTCGGTACGAGCGCTCGCCTGAAAAGCGAGAGGTCGGCGGTTCGACCCCGCCCCTGCCCACACACTCCTCCTCTCCCCCCGGGAGCCCGGTGGTCGTCGAGTCGCGCGACCCGGCCCGGGACGCCGGCCTCGCCGCCCGCCTGCTCGAGGTCCAGCACGCCGCCTACGCCGTCGAGGCGCGGCTCATCGGCGACGACCGGATCCCCGCCCTGCACGAGGACCTGGCCGGCCTGCGGGCCGCGGGCCTGTCCTGGCTGGTCGCCTTCGACGGCGCGACCGTCCCCGGCGCCCTCGGCTGGCGGGACACCGGCGACGGCGTCGACGTCGACCGGCTCGTCGTCGACCCCGCGCACGCGCGCCGCGGCACCGGGCTGGCCCTGGTCGCCGCCGTGCTGGAGCGGGCTGGGCGGCGCCCGGTCACCGTCTCCACCGGCCGCGACAACACCCCGGCCCGCCGGCTCTACGCCCGGGCCGGGTTCGCCGAGGTGGCCGAGCACGAGGTGCTGCCCGGCCTGTGGGTGGTGGACCTGCTCCGCCCGGCTCAGACGCCGACGACGCGGTCGGCCGCCACCTGGTCGTAGACCTGCTCGTGGACGGCCTGCACCGCGGCGCGCTGCTCCGCCCGCCAGGCGCGGTCGGCCGGGCGCGGCATCGGCCGGGCCAGCGCCGCGCCGACCGCCACGCCGAGCGACACCGGGTCGAAGCCGCACCCCTCGTCGTCGCCGTAGCCGACGACGTCGGACCACTGGTCGGCGAACCACCCGCAGCGGGGCGCCACCACCCGCGTGCCGACGTCGCGGCACACCTCCAGGTCCCGCGAGTGCGTGCCGCAGCGCTGCGGCAGCACCGCCACGTGCAGCTCCTGCAGCTGCGTGGCCCAGCGCGCCGGGTCCCGGGTGACCACCTCGAGCCCCTCGGCGCGGGCCAGGTCCGGGTCGAGGGCGACTGCCCGCCCGGGCTCGAGGAACACCCGCAGCCGCCCGCCGCCGGAGACCGCGCCCGACAGCGCGGCCCGCACCATCGCGACCGGGTCGGTGACCTCGGCCCCCGGGATGCCGAGCGCCAGCCCGACCAGGCCGCGCTCGGCGCCGGTGTCCGGGTCGGCCGCGGCGACCGAGGGGTGGGCGACGACGATCGCCGTCCGCCCGAAGCGCTCGGCGATCTCGTCGGCGGCCCCGGGGGTCAGCGTGAAGACGACCTCCGCGGTGGCCAGCAGCGCGGCGAGGTGGGCGTCGTGCCGGGCGGGCCGGGCGGGGTCGCGCAGCTGGTGCACGCTGACGACCAGCGGCACCCCGGTGCGGCGCAGCGCCTCGGTCCAGCTGACCACCTCGTCCTCGTGCAGGTGCCCGCAGCCGGTGTGCAGGTGCACGACGTCGACCAGGCCGGCGTGCGCGGTGAGGTACGCCGGGTCCAGCCACGGGCTCGGGTCGTGGGCGGGCCCCACCCGCACCGCGGAGGCGGGCAGCACGGCGTCGACGTAGGGATCGGCGTGCGGCACCGTCGCGACGCGGGTCCGCGCGGAGGTCGGTAGTGCGTGCATCACTCGGGCGGCCACTCCTCCTGCGGTCGAGCACTGCGACGGCAGGGGCGGTGCTCCTCGATGAACTCCGGGGAGTTCCGGTACCCCAGGATGGTGCCGCACAACCGTGTGGAGGCTCACCGAGTGGCCTGCATCACCCGATGGGGGTTCAGCCGGCGCCGCTGCGGCCCTCCCGCGCGGCGGCGTAGGCCGGCGCCCGGAACCGGGCCATCGGGCCGTCGGCGACCAGGCCCGGCGGCGGGTTGCGGACGGCGTCGAAGCGCAGGTCGGGGTCGAGGCCCTCGACCGGGTCCCCGAGGGTCAGCCGGCCGAACGGCACCCACTCCCCCGCCCCGCGGGCGACCACCAGGCGGAACGCCGTCCCGGCGGCCGCGGCGGCGACCGGCGCCGGGTCCGACGGCAGCTCCTCCGGCCGGTCCGGGACCGCCGCCAGCCGGAGCGTCCCGGCGGCCGAGCGGTAGCCCATGATCGACGAGTAGGTGGTCGCGGCGTCGACCCGGGGCACCGGCAGGAGCCGCGTCCAGCGGCCGGAGCCGGTGCTCGACAGCAGCAGGTCCACGGGCCGGCCGCCGTCGGGCAGCCGGACCGCGAGGCCCAGGACGTCGGGCAGCGGGGCGGGCAGGCCCGCCCCGCGGGACAGCCGCACGACGGCGTCCTCGCGCGCCGGTCCCTCCAGCCACGGGACGCCCCAGGAGCCGGGGACGCCGGTCCGCTCGAGCACGGCCGCGACGACGGCGCCGCGGGGGTGCATCGGCTTGCCGCGGCGCCGGCGCGCCAGGGCGCCCAGCGGCACCGCGGCCAGTCGTCCGGCCAGCCTCGCGAGGTCGAGCACGCCGCTGCCCTACCCGCGCTCCCGGGCCGTGCACGTGCCGCTCGTCAACCGGCAGGACCTGCCGGTGACCGGGCGGGATGTCCGTCGTTCCTTGCCTGTGACACGGAGCAGTTCGCCGCATACGGTCAGTCAGTGCTCACGACGCTCCTGGTCACCGGCGGGGTCCTCGCCGGACTGCTCCTGCTGCTCGCCCTGATCGTCGCCCTGAGCTCCCGGCCCGCTCCCCGCACCGCTCCGCGGCCCGGCGAGCGCACCGCCGGGTGGGTGGCCGACGCCGGCCGCCCGCACCCCGACGCCTGGTCGCCGCTGACCACGACCACGACGTCGGAGATCCGCCCGGTCCGCTGACCGGGCCCCAGGTCCGGCGTCCCGGCGGCTGCGGACGGCGCGCCGCCGGGACGACCCGCCGGCTCAGCGCCGCACCGGCGCCCACTCCGACTCGGCGCGCAGCACCGGCTTGAGCACCTTGCCGCCGGGGTTGCGGGGCAGCACCGCCGACCGCACGGACACGAACTGCGGCACCTTGAAGTCGGCCAGGTGGGCACGGGCGTGCGCCAGGAACGCCTCGAGGTCGAGCTCGGTGCCGGGCACCGGCACGACGACGGCGCCGACCTTCTCCCCCATCACCGGGTCGGGCACCCCGACGACGGCGACCTCGAAGACCCCTGGCGCGGCCGCCAGCGCGTTCTCCACCTCGACGCAGTACACGTTCTCGCCGCCGCGGTTGATCATGTCCTTGGCGCGGTCGACGACGTAGGTGAACCCGTCGTCGTCGATGCGCGCCAGGTCCCCGGAGTGCAGCCAGCCGTCGGTGAACGCCTGCGCGGTCGCCTCCGGCTTGTTCCAGTAGCCCTGGACGACGTTGGCGCCGCGGATGAGCAGCTCCCCGACACCGGTCTCCGGGTCGGGGTCGGCCACCTGCAGGTCGACCACCGGGGCCGGGAAGCCCACCGAGTCGGCGTGCGTGCCGGCGTACTCGTGCGGCAGGAACGTCGAGATCGACGACGTCTCCGACAGCCCGAACCCGTTCCCCACCCGCGCCGCCGGGAACGCCTCCTTGATCCGCGCCACCAGCTCCGGCGCGATCGGCGCCCCGCCGTAGGTGGCGAACCGGACGCCGCCCACGTCGGTGTCGACGAAGGCGGGCTGGTTGACCGCCAGCCAGAACACCGCGGGCACCGAGGTGACGACCGCGATCCGCTCCTCGGGGATGACCCGCAGGAACCGGCCGACCTCGAACGCCGGCATGACCACCGCCGCCGCGCCGCCCTCCAGCGCCGGCAGCAGCTGGCTGTTGCAGCCGGTGACGTGGAACAGCGGCACGCTGATCAGGTTCCGCAGCGTCGGGTCGTGCCGGCCCAGCCCGACCACCCGGCGCGCGTTCTCCGTGTTGGTCAGGAAGTTCTCGTGGCTGGTCATCGCGCCCTTGGGGAAGCCGGTCGTCCCCGAGGTGTAGAAGATCGCCGCGAGGTCGGACCGGGTCAGCCCCTCCTCCACGTACGGCGCGCCGTCGGGCAGCGGCTCCCCCGGCGCCAGCACGACCCGCGCGCCGCTGTCGTCGACGACGTACTGCGCCTCGGGCTCGGTGAACCGGGTGTTCACCGGTACGGCCACCCCGCCGGCCATCAGCGTGCCGAGGAAGCCCAGCACCCAGTCGGCGCCGTTGCCCAGCCGGATCGCCACCCGGTCGCCGCGGCCGACGCCGGCCCCGCGCAGCCCGCCGGCGACCCGCGCCGCGCCGTCCCACAGCTGCCGGAAGGTCAGCCGGGGGCCGTCGACCTCCACGACCGCCTCGCCGTCCGGGTCGCGCTCGACCGAGGCCCGCAGCATCGCGACGACCGACCCCGGCAGGTCGGTGTAGTGCTTGACGCCGGCCGCGTCGCGCTCGACCCCTGCCTCGTCGAAGGGGTGCAGCGCCATCTCAGTAGGTCCCGGTGTTCTCGAAGTACCGGCGCGGGACGTCCACCAGCATCGTGGTGATCTGCTCCTCGGTGACGCCGCGCTCGCGCACGTAGGGGAGGACGTCGTCGTGGATGTGCGTGTAGTGCCACTGCGGCAGGAGGTCCATGACGCCGGGGGCCAGCCAGTCGATGTAGCAGGAGGCGTCCTGCGAGAGCACCATCCGGTCGGCGTAGCCGCGGCGGCACATCTCGACCAGCGTGTCGGCGCGGGCCTCGAAGGTCGTGTCCAGGTTGATGCCGAACCGGTCCATGCCGAGGACGAAGCCCGCGTCGGCGAGCTCGGACAGGTGGTCGACGTCGGTGGTGTCGCCGCTGTGCCCGAGCACGACGCGGCCGGGGTCGACGCCCTCGTCGTCGAGCACCTTCTGGACGTCGAGCCCGGTGTGGCTGTCCGGGTGGGTGTGCACGGTGATCGGGGCGCCGGTGGCGCGGTGGGCCTCGGCGACGGCGCGCATGACCCGCTCCACGCCCGGGGTCAGGCCCTGGTGGTCGATGGCGCACTTGAGGAACGCCGCCCGGACGCCGGTGCCGGCGATGCCGTCGGTGATGTCGCCGACGAACATGTCGACCATCGGGTCGGGCACCTCGGCGCCGACGGCCTCGTCGAGCGCCGGGCCGCGGTAGTGGAAGAAGAACGGGACGTCGTCGTAGGTGTAGCAGCCGGTCGCGACGACGATGTTGAGGTCGACCTGCTCGGCGATCCGCTGGATGCGCGGGATGTAGCGGCCGAGGCCGATGACGGTGGGGTCGACGATGGTGCGCACGCCGGTCGCGGCCAGCCTCGTCAGCTTCTGCACCGCGTCGGCGACCCGGTCGTCCTCGCTGCCCCACTCGCCGGGGTAGTTCTGCTGGACGTCGGCGTTGAGCACGAACACGTGCTCGTGCATGAGGGTCGGGCCGAGTTCGGCGGTGTCGACGGGGCCGCGAACGGTCTGCACCTGGGGCAACGGGTCCTCCTCTGGGCCGGTGCCCGGACGACGCCGTCCGGGCACCGGCACGCTAGCGGGGACGTGACCTGCGTCGCACTCGGGTCAGCCGCCGGTCACCAGTTCCGCGGCCCGCTCGCCGACCATCACCGCGGTCGCCGCCGGCCCGCGCGAGGGCGCCTCGGGCAGCACCGACGTGTCGGCGACCCGCAGCCCGTCGACGCCGCGCACCCGCAGGTGCTGGTCGACGACGGCGCCCGGGTCGCCGTCCGGGCCCATCCGGGCGCTGCCGGCGAGGTGCACCGCCGTGGTCAGGTGCGCGCGGACCCAGCCGTCGAGGGCGGCGTCGTCGGCGAGGACGCCGGCCGGCGGGCCGGGGCGGGCGGCGACCAGCGGGGCCAGCGCGCGGGTGCGCAGCAGGCCGTCGGCCAGGCGCACCGCCTCGCGCAGCCGCCGCCGGTCGGTCGCGGTCGCCAGGTACCGGTGCTCGATCCGCGGCGGCGCCCCGGGGTCGGCCGACGCCAGCGACAGCCGGCCCCGGCTCTCCTCGCGGTACAGCCCGGCGGCCAGCGAGAGCGTGCGGTCGTCCCCGCCCCCGCCGGGGACCACCCGGCCCCAGGGCCGCAGCCACGGCAGCACCTCCAGGTCGCCGGGCACGGGTGAGTCCGAGGAGGTGGCGTTCAGCGACCCGTGCAGCGGCAGCGGCCAGTCGCCCTCGGGCAGCCCGGCCACGGGCACCCAGGGCAGGTGGACCAGCGGGTGGTCGGTCAGCCCGGCGCCCACCCCGGGCAGGTCGGCGACGACGTCGAGGCCGTGCGCGCGCAGGTGGTCGGCCGGGCCGACGCCGGACAGCAGCAGCAGGTGCGGCGAGCCGACGGCGCCCGCGGCCAGCACCACCTCGGCGGCGCGCACCGGGCCGGCGTCGGTGTCCACGCCCACCGCGCGGCCGCGCTCGACCAGCACCCGCCGTACCCGCACCCCGCCGCGCACCGTCAGTCGCGGCGACCCGCGCCGCGGGGACAGGTAGGCCATCGCCGCGTTGACCCGCAGGCCGCCGTCGACGGTGAACGGCACCGGTCCGTAGCCGGGCGGGCCGCCGGCGTTCTTGTCCGGCTCCTCCGGGACGCCGAGCTCCGCGGCCGCCGCGGCCAGCGCCTCCGTCAGCGGCGAGCCGCCGACGGGCCGGGTGACCGGCAGCGGGCCGCCGCGGCCGTGCCCCGGCCGGTCGCCGTACTGGCGGTCGTCCTCGAGCCGGCGCCAGGCCGGCAGCGTGGCGTCGAGGCTCCACAGGTCGTTGCCCGCGGCGGCCCAGCCGGCGTGGTCGGCGGGGGTGGCGCGGACGAAGTAGCCGCCGTTGACGGCGCTGGACCCGCCCACCACGCGCCCGCGCGGCAGCGGGGCGGTGGCGCCCGGGGTCAGCTCGGTGGTGAACGACCAGTTCGCCGGGTGCCCGGGAACGGTGGCGCGCAGCGTGGCGGCGTCGCGCAGGTCGGGCGGGAAGTCGGCGGGCCGGGGGTGGTCGGCGCCGGCCTCGAGCAGCAGGACGCGGCGGCCGGCGTCGGCGAGGCGGGCGGCCAGCGCGCAGCCGGACGATCCGGCGCCCACCACGACGACGTCCCAGCTCACAGGCCGAGGACCCCCGGCAGGTCCAGCCGCCGGACCTTGCCGGTGGAGGTGCGCGGCAGCTCCCGCACCGGGTGCAGGCTCTTGGGCCGCTTGGCCGGGGACAGCCGCTCCCGTGCCCAGGCGCCGAGGGCGGCGGGGTCCGCGGCGCCCACGTAGGCGGCGACCACCCGCTGCCCCCACTCCTCGTCGGGGACGCCGACGACCGCGCTCTCCACCACGTCCGGGTGCGCGTCGAGGACCGCCTCGACCTCGGCCGGGTAGACGTTCACGCCGCCGGAGACGACCAGGTCCTCGCGACGGCCGTCGAGCCAGACGGTGCCGTCGGCGTCGACCCGGCCGAGGTCGCCGACCGTGACCCGGTCGCCGCGCCAGGCCGCCGCGGTCTTCTCCGGCGCGCGCCAGTACTCGAACCGCGCCCACCGCGGCACGGCGCACCACAGCTGGCCGCGCGCGTCGGTCTCCAGCCGCCGGCCCGGCCGCGCGCGGCCGACGCTGCCGGGGTGCGCCAGCCAGTCGTCGGCGGAGCAGACGGTGAACTGGGCCTCGGTGGAGCCGTAGAACTCCCAGACGCTGCCCGCCGGCAGCGCGTCGAGCACCGCCCGCTTGAGCGGCTCGGGGCAGGGCGCGCCGGCGTGCGCGAGCACGCGGAGGGAGGACCAGTCGACGTCGTCGCGGGCGAGCAGCCGGCGCAGGTGGGTGGGGACGCAGAACGTCGTCGTGGGGGCGAGCGTGCTGACCGCCGCGGCCGCCCGGGCGGCGTCGAACGGGCCGGGCAGCAGCACCTCCCCGCCGGCCAGCAGCGTGTGGACGGCGAACCGCAGCGGCGCCGAGTGGTGCAGCGGGGAGAGCACCAGGTGCCGGTCGGCGGCGGTGAAGCCCCAGAGGTCGATCTCCTCGGCGGCCAGCGCGCGGGCGTCGCCGTCGTCGAGGACGCCGGACCACACGCCCTTGCGCCGCCCGGTGGTGCCCGACGTGTAGTGCATCGGCCGGGCCAGCGGCACGTCGGCGAGGTCCGCCTCGTCGTCGCCGGTGAGCAGCCGCTCGGGCGCCGGACCGGCGTCGAGGACCGCGTCGGCGTCGTCGGCGAGGGCGGCCCGCTCGGCGGCGGGCAGCGCCGGGTCGAGCACCACGGGCACGATCCCGGTGCGCAGCGCCCCGAGGACGACGGCCAGCAGCGCCGGGGAGGACGCCGCCGAGACCAGCAGCCGGTCGCCGCGCCGCAGCCCCGCCGCCCGCAGCGCCGCCGCGGCCCGCCGCTGGTCGCGCTCGCTGTCGGCGGCCCGGACGACGGCGGTCACGGCAGTCGCACCCGATCGCCGTCCACCACGACGTGCCCCTCGGCGGCGAGCTTGGCCAGCGTGGCGCGGGTCGACTGCGCGGCCGCCGGCCACAGCGCCCGGGGCACCTCGGCGTAGACGTCGGCCACCACCGCGTCGACGGTGCCCGCCCCGCGGACCAGCGCGGCCAGCAGCTGCGACTCCCGGAACGCGCGGTGGGCGAGGTAGAAGTCGAGCACGGCGCCCGGGTCCTCGGTGAGCTCCGGTCCGTGCCCGCAGTACAGCGCGCTCGGCCCGAGGTCGTGCACCCGCCGCAGCGACTCCAGGTAGGCGACGACGTCGCCCTCCGGGTGCGTGACCACCGACGTCCCCCGGCCGAGGACGTGGTCGCCGACCAGCACCGCCCCGGACTCCAGCCGGAAGGCCAGGTGGTCGGGGGTGTGCCCGGGCGTCGGGACGACGTCCAGCGCGGTGCCCGCCAGACGCAGCCGCTCCCCCGGCTCGAGCAGCCGGCCGCCGGGCCCCGCGACGGCGGCGTCGGCCGCGGCGACCGGCGCACCGAACCGGGTCCCCCACGGCTGCGCGGCCTCGGCGTGGTCGCCGTGGTGGTGGGTGACCAGCACGGCGACGCAGCGGGCGTCGCGGGCGGCCAGCGCCTCCTCCACCGCGGCGAGGTGGGCGGGGTCGTCGGGACCGGGGTCGACCACGACGGCCTGCCCGCTGCCCGGGGCGCCGACGAGGTAGGTGTTGGTGCCGTCGAGGGTCATGCCCGACGGGTTGGGGGCCAGCACGCGGGTGACCAGGGGCTCGAGGTCCGCCGTCCGCGGCAGCCCGCCGGGGGCTGGGAGGTCCCAGGTGACGCGTGGGTCGACGGGGGCGCGCACGACCGCACGGTAGTCCGCGCCCGCACGCGGACCGCCCGACCGGCCGTTAGCCTCCGAGCATGCGATCGATCGCGCACCTGTCCCGCTCCGCCGTCGTGGCGGCGGCCGCGGCCGTCCTGCTCACCGCCTGCGGCGACGGGGGCGACGGGTCGGGCAGCGGGGAGGCCGCCGAGTCCACCGCCGCGAGCACCTCGAGCTCCGCCGAGTCCAGCGGCGACCCCAGCGGCTCGTCCTCCGCGGGCAGCGACGACCCCGCCGTCGCGGCGTTCTGCGAGCAGGCCGCGCAGTACGAGGAGCTCGGCAACCAGCTCTCGGCCGCGACGACCGAGCAGCTGCCGGGCCTGCTGCAGCAGGCGGCCGCCGCGTTCGACTCCGTGCAGCCGCCGGCCGAGATCGCGAGCGACTGGCAGGTCGTGGGCGACGCCGTGCAGGCCTTCTCCGACACCGCCAACTCCGTCGACCTCAGCACCCCCGACGGCCAGGCCCAGCTGCAGACCGCCGCCCAGCAGTTCGTGACCGTCGCCCAGGGCCCGGAGGCGACCAACGTCACCGAGTTCGGCGAGCAGAACTGCGGCGCCGCCGCTCCCACCTCGTAGCCGGCACGACGACGGCCCGCTCCCCGCTCGGGGGCGGGCCGTCGTCGTGTCCGGCCCGGTCAGCGGCGGGCGGGGACGGTCCCGGCGAGCACCGCGGCGGCCAGGCCCGCGAGCACGACGAGGACCAGCGCGGCGGACAGCCCGACCCCCTCGGCGAGCACGCCGACGGCGGGCGGCCCGGTGGCCGAGCCCAGGTAGCCGACGGTGGTGACCGTGGCGATGGCGGCTGGTGCCGGGATCCCGGCGCCGCCGCGGTGCGGCGCGTCCGGCGCGGCACCGAGCACGACCGGCGCCAGCGGGGCCACCGCCAGCCCGACGAGCGCCCAGCCGGCCAGCGCCCAGCCCGCGGTGGGCGCCAGCGCCGCCAGCCCCGCCCCGGCCGCGACGGCCAGCCCGCAGCCCCGGACGACGGCGGCGCGGCGGCACCGCAGGAGCAGCCGGTCGCCGGGGAGCCGGCCCACGACCAGCGCAGCGGTGACGGCGAGCAGGCCCGCGGCGGCCAGCCCCGGCCCGGCGCCGTGGTCGGCCCGCAGGTGGACGGCGACCCACTGGGTGGCCGAGGCGTCGACGAGGAACGCGCACGAGGCCACCGCGCCCAGGCCGAGCAGGCCCCGGCGGGACCCGGCCGATCGCGGGCGCGCGGGCGCCGGGGGCTCGCGCAGCAGCAGCCGCGTCGCGGGACCGCCGGCGACGAGACCGGCCGCGGTCGCCGCGCCCAGGTGCACGCCGAGCGGGACGTCCGCGGCGGCGGCCGCCGTCGCCCCCAGCGCGCCGGCCAGCAGCCCGACCCCCTGGGCGGCGTGCAGACCGGAGAGCACCGGGCGCCGGCACCGCCGCTCCAGCGCCACGCCCTGGGCGTTGAGCGCGACGTCGACGACGCTGTTGGCAGCGGCCCAGCCGGCCAGCGCGGCCGCCAGCCACGGCAGGGACGGCGCCGCCGCCGCGACCGACAGCAGCGGCGCGTAGCCGGCCAGGCCCAGCGCCGCCCCGGCGCGGCTGCCCCGGCGGGTGACCAGCGCGCTGCCCAGCGGCAGGCCGAGCAGCGCCCCGCCCTCGACGGCGAGGACCGCGACCGCCAGGCCACCCGGGCTCAGCCCCAGCCGCTCCTGCACCGCGGGGACCCGCCCGGCCCAGCTCGCGGCGAGCAGCCCGGTCAGGAGGAAGAGGACGCGGGTCGCCGCCACGGCCCGGCCCGCGGTGGGCTGCTCGACGGTCACCCCTGGGACATCGGCTGCCGGGGCCGTGACCATCCATCAGGATCGGCTGGGACGGTTCTGACGTCCGGTCATGGCAGGGGCAGACTGCGGGCCGTGCTGGACACGACGAGGCTCGTGACGCTGCACGCCGTCCTCACGCACGGCTCGTTCACCGCGGCGGCGGCCGCGCTGCACCTCACCCAGCCGGCGGTCTCCCGCCAGGTGAGCCTGCTGGAGCGGCAGCTCGGCACGCTGCTGGTGCACCGCACGCAGCAGGGCGTGCGGCCCACCGAGGCCGGCCGCCTGCTGTTCGCCCACGCGGAGACGCTGCTCGCGGGCCTGGAACGGGCCGAGCGCGAGGTGCGCGACCTCGCCGGCCTCACCCGCGGCACCGTGCGGCTGGGCTCCTTCCTCTCCGCCCTGGTGCACCTGTCCGCCGAGCTGGCCGCGGCGCTCGGCGAGCGCCATCCCGGCCTCGTCGTCGTCGACGAGCTGGTCGACCGGGCCGCGGCCCTGGCCCGGCTGCGCCGGGGTGGACTCGACCTCGCGCTCGTCTGCGAGCCCGACCTGGAGCCCGCCCCGCCTGCCGACGACGTCGAGCTGCACGCCCTGTTCGACGACCCGCTGCGCGTCGCGCTGCCGGCCGGTCACCGCCTGGCCGGCGCCGCCGCGGTGCGGGTGCGCGACCTGGCCGCGGACACCTGGATCCGCCCGCACGACGGCTCGGCCGCCCGCCGGCTGGACGCGGTGCTCACCCGCGCCGGGGTGACGCCGCCACTGCTGCTGGCCGGCCACGGCGACGAGCCGGTGGAGACCCAGGCGCTGGTGGCGGCCGGCCGCGGCGTCGCGCTGACCCACGACCTCACCGTGGTCGTCGGCGGGCACGACCTCGTCCTGCGCCCGCTGGCCGACGAGCCGGGCTCCCGCCGGGTGCAGGCGGCGGTGCTGCCGGGACCGCGCCCACCGGCGACCGCCGCCGCGCTGGCCGCGCTGCAGCGGATCGGCACGGCCCGCCGCGCCCGGCTCAGCAGCCGCTGATCGACACCCCGCGGGCGCGCAGCCACGGCACCGGGTCGACCTGGCCGCCGTGGAGGGCGCCCGAGGGGTGGACCTCGAAGTGCAGGTGCGGGCCGGTGGACTGGCCGCGGTTGCCGACCTCGGCGATCGGCTCGCCCGCGACGACGCGCTCGCCGGTGCCGACGTACTCGGCGTTGACGTGGCCGTAGACGGTGACCGCCCCGTCGTCGCCGCGGATGTAGACCGCCAGCCCGAAGCCGGTCGCCGGGCCGTGCCGGACGACGACGCCGGAGGTGGCCGCGTAGATCGGCGTCCCGATGGGGGCGGCGATGTCCACGCCGCCGTGCAGGACGCCCCAGCGGGCGCCGAAGCAGCTCGAGGTCCGGCCCGAGGTCGGCTTCACGTAGCCGGACCCGCTGACCTCGGAGGCGGCGGCCGTGCGGGACCCCGACGACGCCGCGGCGCGGGCGGCGGCGGCCGCGGCGGCGGCCTCCTCGGCGGCCCGGGCGGCGGCCGCGGCCGCGGCGGCCTCCTCCTCGGCCTTCTGCCGCTGCCACTCCTGGTAGGCGTCGCGGGCGCCCTGCAGCTCCAGCAGGTGGATCTGCGCCGCCTGCAGCTGCTGGTCCAGCGTCGCCTTGTTCGCCTCCGCCGCGGCGACGGCCGTCTGCTGCGCGGCCACCTGCGCGTCGGCCGCGGCCTTGGCGTCGGCGGCCTGCTGCTCGGCCGCCGCGGCCGCGTCCCGGGTGGCCCGCGCGGCGGACTCGGCGTTGGCCTGCCGGACCCGCGCGACCTCGAACTCCTCGAGCACGTCGACCTGGGTGTCGGCGACGTACTCCAGCAGCGCGGCCCGCTGGACCAGCTCGCCGGGGCCGGCGGAGTCCAGCAGCGCCGCCGCGGTGGCCAGGGTGGGGTCGTTGACGTAGCTGTCGCGGGCGAAGCCGGCGATGCGGTCGATCGCGGCGTCGACGGCGTCGGTCGCCGCCTGCAGGTCGGCGGCGGCCTGCTCGGCGGCCGCCTGGGCCTGGAGCAGGGCCTCCTCGGCGGCGAGGTAGGCGGTGCCGGCCGCCTCGGCCTGCACACCGAGCCGCTCGAGCTCGCTCTCGGCGGCGGCCACCTCGGCGGCGAGCCGGCCCACCTCGGCGGCGGCCGCCTCCTGGGCCGCCTGGGCGCCGGCGATCTCGCCGTCGCTCGGGTTCACCGGCGGCGGCGGGACGGCGAGGGCGGGCCCGGCGGTGCCGAGCAGGACCGCGCAGGAGAGCAGGCCGACCAGGGCGGCGCGGACGCCGCCACGGCGGCCGCGGGTCCGGGCGGGACGGCACTGCGGCATCGGGCGCTCCCTGGGGAAGAGGGGTGGTGCAGGTGCGGCGTCAGCGTCGTCCGGCGGACACGCGCCACAGTGGCAACACGCGGCACGGAAGTCACACCGTGACCGCACGACACAGTCACCGACATCCGTCACGTCACTTGTCGACACCCCGGGCGGCGGACTGGAGACCCCTCGGGGGTGACGGACGGCACGTCCGCACGTTCTAGGCTCGACGGTCGTGGACGTCTTCGGCTCCGGCGCTGAACAGGTGGTCTTCTGCTCCGACCCGGCGTCGGGCCTGCGGGCCGTGATCGCCGTGCACTCGACGGCGCTGGGCCCCGCGCTGGGCGGCACCCGCTTCCACCCCTACGCCACCGAGGACGAGGCGGTCGCCGACGCGCTGCGCCTGGCCCGGGCGATGACCTACAAGAACAGCCTGGCCGGCCTCGACCTCGGCGGCGGCAAGGCCGTGGTCATCGGCGACCCGCGCACCGACAAGACCGAGGCGCTGCTGCGCGCCTACGGCCGGTTCGTCGAGGCCCTCGGCGGCCGGTACCTCACCGCCTGCGACGTCGGCACGACCAACGCCGACCTCGACCTCGTCGGCCGCGAGACCCGCTTCGCGCACGGCCGCTCCGAGGTGTACGGCGGGTGCGGGGACTCCTCGGTGCTCACCGCCTTCGGCGTCTTCCAGGGCATGCGCGCCGCCGCCCAGCACCGCTGGGGCGAGCCGACGCTGTCCGGGCGCACCGTCGCCGTCGCCGGCGTGGGCAAGGTGGGCGGCTGGCTGGTCGACCGGCTCGTGGCCGACGGCGCCGACGTCCTCGTCACCGACGTCGACCCCGCCGCGGTGCAGCGGGTCCTCACCCGGCACCCCGGCGTCGAGGCGGTCGCCGACACCGCGACCCTGGTGCGCTGCCCGGCCGACGTCTACGCGCCCTGCGCCCTCGGCGGCGCGCTCGACGACGCGACGGTCGCCGCCCTGCAGGCCGAGGTGGTCTGCGGCGGCGCGAACAACCAGCTCGCCCACGAGGGCATCCCGGACCGGCTGACCGCGCGCGGGATCCTCTACGCCCCCGACTACCTGGTGAACGCCGGCGGGGTCATCCAGGTCGAGGACGAGCGGCACGGCTTCTCCTTCGCCCGCGCGGAGGCCAAGGCGGCCGGCATCTTCGACGTCGCGCTGCGGGTGTTCGAGACCGCCGCGGCCGAGGGCGTCTCCCCCGCGGTCGCCGCCGACCGGCTGGCCGAGCAGCGGATCGCCTCCGTCGGGCGGCTGGCGACCATCCGGCTGCCCCGCTGACCTGCGCCGTCGGCGGGGGCGTGGCGCGGACCACCGCCCCTGTCGGGGGACCGCGGGGGAGGACCCGTGCCCCCGCCTCGCTCGTGTCGTAGGCTGGGTCAAGACACAGTCACTCAGTCGGGGTCGCCACGCGGGCCGTCCAGCCCGTGAGCTGGACTCCCGTTCTCCGTCACGAGGGGGTCGAGCCGATGGGGCGCGGCCGAGCGAAGGCCAAGCAGACACGCGTGGCCCGTGAGCTCAAGTACAGCTCACCCAACACCGACCTCTCCGCGCTGCAGCGCGAGCTGGCCGGTTCTCCGTCTCCGTACACCGCGTCGCGTGCCGACAAGGACGACGACGAGGACGACGACGAGTACACCGACCGGTGGGCGGACGACGACTCCGAGGACGACTGGGCAGCCAGTCGCTGAGGGTCGGTCCCGCGCCGGTCTGATCGACACGACACACCGCCGTCCCTCGTGGGGCGGCGGTGTGTGCCGTGGTCAGCGGTAGGAACCCACCAGCCGCGCGCCGGTCCCGCCGGCGCCGACGGTGCCCGCCACCCAGGCCGGCACCCCGCGGCCGGTCAACAGGCCCACCGCCCGCTCGGCCGCCTCGGCCGCGACGACGGCGACCATGCCGACGCCGCAGTTGAACGCCCGCTCGGACTCCTCGCGCGGCACGCCGTGCTCCTCGAGCAGGGACACCGCGGCCGGCAGCGCCCAGGTGCCGCGGTCGAGCACCGCCTCCAGCCCGTCGGGCACCACCCGCGCGGTGTTGCCGGCGAGCCCGCCGCCGGTGACGTGCGCGAACGCGTGCACCCCGTCGACCCCGACCCCGTCCACCAGGGCGAGGCAGTCGAGGGCGTAGATCCGCGTCGGCTCGAGCAGCACGTCACCCAGCGGCCGGTCCAGCCCGGCCGGGGTGGCGGCGAGGTCGAGCCCGGCGGCGGACACCACGCGGCGCACCAGCGAGTAGCCGTTGGAGTGGAACCCGCTCGAGGCCATCGCGACGACGACGTCGCCGTCGCGGACCCGCTCGGGCCCGAGCACCGCGTCGGCCTCGACGACGCCGACCGCGGTGGCGGCCAGGTCGTACTCGTCGGCGGCCATGAGGTCGCCGTGCTCGGCGGTCTCCCCGCCGACCAGCGAGGCCCCGGCCTGCTCGCAGCCCGCCGCGATGCCGGTGACGATCGCGGCGATCCTCTCCGGGACGACCTTCCCGCAGGCGACGTAGTCCTGGAGGAACAGCGGCTCGGCGCCGCAGGCCACGAGGTCGTCGACGACCATGGCGACCAGGTCGATGCCGACGGTGTCGTGCCGGTCCAGCTGCCGCGCCAGGGCGATCTTGGTGCCCACGCCGTCGGTGGACGAGGCGATCAGCGGGCGCCGGTAGCGGGTCGTGTCGAGCGCGAACAGCCCGGCGAAGCCCCCCAGGCCGCCGACCACCTCGGGCCGGCGGGTCCGCTCGACCGCCGTCCGCATGAGGTCGACGGCCCGCTCGCCGGCGTCGATGTCGACGCCGGCGTCCGCGTAGGTGAAGCCGCCGCTCCCGGGCGCCCGGCTCACGGACGGCGCAGGGCGTCGTCGGCGCCGCCGGGCACCGCGGGGCTGCCGGCCTGCTGGCCGGTCCAGCCGGTGACGGCGCGCTCGGCGTCGTCGACCCGCGGCATCGGGGTGCGGGCCACGCCGGCGGGGAGGCTGCCCTCGAGCACGTGCTTGCCGAGCACCCCGGACTCGCCGAGCGGGATCGGGTACCGGCCGGTGAAGCACGCGGTGCACAGCCGGTTGACCGGCTGCTCCGTGGCGGCGACCAGGCCCTGCTCGGAGACGTAGCCGAGGGAGTCGGCGTTGATGGAGGCACGCACGCCGTCGACGTCGAGGCCGTTGGCGATGAGCTCGGCGCGGCTGGCGAAGTCGATGCCGTAGAAGCACGGCCACTTCACCGGCGGGCTGGAGATGCGCACGTGCACCTCGACCGCGCCGGCCTCGCGCAGCATGCGGATCAGCGCGCGCTGCGTGTTGCCCCGCACGATCGAGTCGTCGACGACGACCAGCCGCTTGCCGCGGATGACGTCGCGCAGCGGGTTCAGCTTGAGCCGGATGCCCAGCTGCCGGATGGTCTGCGACGGCTGGATGAACGTGCGGCCGACGTAGGAGTTCTTGACCAGCCCGAGCCCGTAGGGGATGCCGCTGGCCTCGGCGTACCCGACGGCGGCCGGCGTGCCGGACTCCGGGACCGGGATCACCAGGTCGGCGTCGGCGGGCTGCTCCTTGGCCAGCCGGCGGCCGATCTCGACGCGGGCGGCGTGCACGCTGCGGCCGCCGATCGTGGTGTCGGGGCGGGCGAGGTAGACGTACTCGAAGACGCAGCCCTTGGGCTCGGCCGGGGCGAAGTGCTGGCTGCGCAGGCCGTTCTCGTCGATGGCCAGCAGCTCGCCGGGCTCCACCTCGCGGACCACCGAGGCGCCGACGATGTCGAGGGCCGCGGTCTCGCTGGCCACCACCCAGCCGCGCTCGAGCCGGCCGAGGACCAGCGGGCGCACGCCCTGCGGGTCGCGGGCGGCGTAGAGGGTGTCCTCGTCCATGAAGGTGAGGCTGAAGGCGCCGCGCAGCTGCGGGAGCACCTCCATGGCCGCGGCCTCGACGCTCATGTCGGGGCGGGCAGCGATCAGCGACGTGACCAGGTCGGAGTCGGTGCTGGCGGTGAAGGCGCCGGGCACGCCGGCGTCCACGGCCCGGCCGGCCAGCTCCGCGGTGTTGACCAGGTTGCCGTTGTGGCACAGCGCCAGGCCGGTGCCGGCGTCGGTGGTGCGGAACGTCGGCTGGGCGTTCTCCCAGGTGGACGCGCCGGTGGTCGAGTACCGGGTGTGCCCGACGGCGAGGTGGCCGCGCAGGCTGCCCAGCGTGGACTCGTCGAACACCTGGCTGACCAGGCCGAGGTCCTTGTAGACGACCACCGAGGCGCCGTCGGAGACCGCGATGCCCGCCGCCTCCTGACCGCGGTGCTGGAGGGCGTACAGGCCGAAGTAGGTCAGCTTCGCGACCTCCTCCCCCGGAGCCCAGACGCCGAAGACGCCACAGGCGTCCTGGGGGCCGGGAGCGTGGGGGTCGAGGTCGTGCGTCAGCCGTCCGTCACCGCGAGGCACACCGACGAGCGTACCGGCGCCCTGCGGGGTACCTCCTGCCCGAGCCGTGATCGTGCCCACCCCGGCGGCGGGTCCGCACAGGCCGGCCGGGCACTCCGGGCGGGCGGAACCGCAGCAGGGGTCCGGCGCGTTGACTGACGGTCCACCTGAGAGGAACCGACATGAGCAGCGACCGGCCCGACCCGAACGACTTCCTCGAGATGGCCCAGCGCATGCTGCGCGGGCTGTTCGACCCGTCGCGCGGCGACGACGACGGCGACGACCCGTGGCGGCGGGCGACCGACCACGACACGCGGCAGCGCCGGCGCGAGCCCAGCGCCGAGGAGCGGCGGGAGAACCTCACGTTCGCCCTCGCCACGCGCGCCGTCGAGGCGCTGGAGGACCTGGCGCTCAACGTCGCGGCGATCCGTCAGCGCCTGGAGCGCTCGGGCACGCCGGAGCCCCCGGCCGCGGAGGCCGGGAGCGACGGGACGACGGCCGGGGGGAACGCCGGCCCGGCGTGACACCGGGCTTGCGCCGCCCTACCGGACGGTGCTGATCTCGGCGGAGATGCGGGTGTCCTCGCCGTGGCCGGTGTGCACCACCGTGTCGCCGTGCAGGGTCAGCAGCCTGCTGCGGATCGACCGCACGATCGTCGGGTGGTCGCTGAAGCTGCGGCCGGTGGCGCCGGGGCCGCCGTGGAACAGCGTGTCGCCGGTGAAGACGGCGGCCAGGTCGGGCGCGTGCAGGCACGTGCTGCCCGGGCTGTGCCCCGGGGTGTGCAGCGCGGTCAGCGACGTGCCGGCGACGCGGAAGCGGGTGCCCTCGGCCAGTGCCTCGTCGGGGTCGGCGCTCTCGTGGACCATCTCCCACAGCACCCGGTCGGCGGGGTGGAACCAGACCGGCGCGCCGGTGGCCTGCCGCAGGTCGACCGCGGCCGTGATGTGGTCGTTGTGCCCGTGGGTGAGCACGATCGCCGTCACCCTCCGCCCGCCGATCGCCTCGAGGATCGGCTCGGCGCGGTGCGGCGCGTCGATCACCAGCACCTCGTCGTCGTCGCCGACGAGCCAGACGTTGTTGTCGACGTCGAAGTCCTGCCCGTCGAGGCTGAACACCCCGGAGACGACGGCCTTCTCGATGCGGACGCCTCCCGTGGACCCGGCCATCAGAGGACCACCACGGAGCGCAGCACCTCGCCGTTCTGCATCTTCTCGAACGCGGCCTCGACGTCGTCGATGCCGACGGTCTCGCTGACGAAGTCCTCCAGCGGGAAGCGGCCCTGCCGGTAGAGGTCGACCA
>NZ_JBJGZD010000029.1:0-55346 GCF_054050335.1 Geodermatophilus sp. SYSU D00698 | reverse complement strand
AGCTCAGACCGGGCCGCGGCCTTGCCCGGCTGGCTGCACACCTACAACCATCACCGCACCCACAGCGCCCTCGGCGGACGGCCACCGATCGGCCGCATCCCCGTCAACGACCTCGCGGGACAGAACAGCTAGCGGGCCGTGTAGGCGGCGAGGAAGAGCACGAACGCGCTGGAGCCGAGCAGCAGGCGGGCCGGGGTCAGCCCGTTGATCAGCCCCGCGGTCGCCTCCACCCAGGCAGGCCGCACCGTGGCCTCCCGGGCGCCGCGGCGGACCAGCCGCACCTCGTCCGCCAGCAGCGCCCCGGCCGCGCCGAGCATCACCAGTCCGACGACGAGGAACACCAGCGCCAGGCGCTCGGCGAACGCCTCGGCCCGCCCACCGAGCAGCAGGACGGCGACCACCCCGGCCAGCAGGCCGAGGACCGCGCCGGCGAGCGGCGCCCACGGGCCCATGCGGGTCAGCGGGTCGCTCCGGCGGGGGCGGACCACCGGCGGCCGGCCGGGCACCGGCCCGGTCGGGGAGGAGCCCGTCTCGCCGCCGCCGGGCACGGGCCCGCCCGTCGCCGGCGCGCCCGTGCCCGGTCCGCCCGGAGGGCCGCCGGGGGCAGGGGCGGCGGTTCCGGGGGACGCCTGGCCGGCGGCGGTCGCCCCGCCCGCGCCCGGGTCGCCGGGCGGGTACTGCACGGGGGCGGTGGCGGGCGCGGTCGGCGGGGCGGGACGTGCGGGGACGGCGGGCTCGGTCATCGCCGGCGACGCTAGGACGCCCCTCCGACAGGTCCGCGCAGGTCGGCCGGGCGCGGCGGGACCCGCCGGTCCCCCCGCGGGGCGCCGCGGCGCGCGACCACGCTGCGTCGCCCCGGGGTGACGGGGCGTCAGAGCAGCCGGCGGCCGTCCTCGGCGACCACGCGCAGCCAGCGGTACCCGTAGCCCTCGAGCGCCAGCTCCGCCGCGCCGTCGTCGCCGAGGGGCGTCGTCCGGGTGACCAGCAGGTCCTCCAGCCGGTGCGAGGCGTCGCAGCCCCCGAGCACCAGCGGCACCACGCGCGGCTCGGGACCGAGGTTGTGGACGGCGACCAGCGTGCCGTCGTCCCACTCGCAGACGTGCGCGAGCACCTCGCGGTGCGGCTGCTCGAGCACCCGGAACGAGCCCCAGCCCAGCTCCGGCGACTCGCGGTAGCGGCGGATGAGCAGCTTCACGAACGACAGCAGCGAGTCCGGGTCGCGGCGCTGGTCGGCGACGTTGACGAACTCCGGGGCGAAGCCGCCGGTGACCACGGGCCCGGGCAGCCGGTCGGCGTCGGCGGTCGAGAACCCGCCGTTGCGCCCGGCGGTCCACTGCATCGGCGTCCGGACGGCGAGCCGGCCCTCGGCGTCGAGGTCCTCGCCCATGCCGATCTCCTCGCCGTAGAAGAGCACCGGCGTGCCGGGCAGCGAGAACAGCAGGCTGTAGACCATGCGCACCCGCCGCGGGTCGCCGTCGAGCATGGGCGGCAGCCGGCGGCGCAGGCCGCGGCCGTAGACCTGCATGCGCTCCTCGGGGCCGAAGGCGGCGAAGACCTCCTTGCGCTCGTCCTCGGACAGCTTGTCCAGGGTGAGCTCGTCGTGGTTGCGCACGAAGGTGGCCCACTGGCTGTCGGGGTCGACGAACGGGCGCTCGACCAGCGCCTTCGTCAGCGGGCCGGCGTCGGCGCGGGCCAGGGACAGGTACATCGCCTGCATGCCGACGAAGTCGAAGAGCATGGTCAGCTCGTCGCCGTCGTCGCCGCCGAAGAAGTCGCGCTGCTGCTCGTGCGGCAGGTTCACCTCGCCCAGCAGCACGCCGCTGCCGGTGCGGCGGCTGAGGAAGGAGCGCAGCGCCCGCAGGTACTCGTGCGGGTCGGGGAAGCGGTCGGCGTCGGCGCCGCCCTCGGTCTCCAGGAAGAAGGGGACGGCGTCGACGCGGAAGCCCGACAGCCCCAGCTGCAGCCAGAAGCCCATGATCTTGGCGACCTCGTCGCGGACCCGCGGGTTGGTCACGTCGAGGTCGGGCTGCTCCTTGTAGAAGCGGTGCAGGTACCACTCCCCCGTCGGCTCGTTGTACGTCCAGACCGAGTCCTCCTGGTCGGGGAAGACGACCTGGTCGGAGGTGTCCGGCGGCTCGTCGTCGCGCCAGACGTAGAAGTCGTGGAACGGGTCGTCCTTGCTGCGCCGGCCCTGCCGGAACCACGGGTGCTCGATGGAGGTGTGGTTGACGACGAGGTCGGCGATCACCCGGATGCCGCGGTCGTTGGCGGTGCGGACGACCTCGACCAGGTCGCCGTGGCTGCCCAGCCGCGGGTCGACGCCGTAGAAGTCGGTGATGTCGTAGCCGTCGTCCCGCTCGGCCGTGGGATAGAAGGGCATCAGCCACAGGCAGGTGACGCCGAGGTCGGCGAGGTGGTCGATGCGCTGGGCCAGGCCCGCGAAGTCACCGGTGCCGTCGTCGTTCCAGTCCAGGTAGGTCTCGACGTCGAGGCAGTAGACGACCGCCGTCTTCCACCACAGGTCGGCCGTGTCGGTGATCTTCATGCCCCGCGACCCTGTCGGCCCCGCGCGCCCCGGGCAACAGGACGGCGGGGTCTCGCTGGACCCGCGCTCCTCCCGGAGTCGATCACCGGCTGCGTGTCCGCGACACGCGCCGACACGCCGACGGGAGCGGCACGGACCCGATCGTCAACGCGCGGGGGGCCGGCCCTCGGGGAGCACGGTGGGCGCCCCGGGCTCGGGCTCCTGCCGCGGACGGCGCGGCCCGCCGGGACCGTCGAGCGCCACCGCCGGCTCGGGCTCGGTGACGCCGAGCTGCGGCAGTACGTGCTCGCCGAACGCGTCGAGGAAGGGCCGCTGCTCCTTGCCCACGTGGTGCAGGTAGATCTCGTCGAAACCGAGCTCGACGTACTCCGCCAGCCAGGCGGCGTGCTGCCCGAGGTCGGAGCTGACCCGCACCGCGCCCTCCACCGCCTCCTGCGGTGTGTACGCGCTGGCCTGCTCGAACGCCTCCGGCCCGTCGAGGTCCCAGCACAGCGGCGGCGGGAAGGTGTTGGTGTACCACTGCTCGTAGGCGGTCTTGCGCGCCTGCTCGGGATCGGGGTCCCAGCACAGGTGCACCTGCAGCACGAGCCGGCCCTGCCCGCCGGCGTCGCGGTAGGCGCCGGTCAGCTCGCGCAGCGTCTCGTGCGGCTGGTTGATGGTGATCATGCCGTCGGCCCAGTCGGCGTGCCGCCGCGCGGTCGGCACGCTCATCACCGGGCCGATGAGCGCCGGCTGCTGCTCCGGCAGCGACCAGATCCTCGCCCGCTCGACGGCCACGAGGCCGCGGTGGGTGACCTCCTCGCCGGCCAGCAGCGCGCGGATGACGTCGACGCACTCGCGCAGCCGGGCGTCGCGCACCCGCTTGGGCGGCCACGGCGTGCCGGTGATGCGCTCGTTCATCACCTGCCCGCTGCCCAGCGCCATCCAGAACCTGCCGGGGAACATCGCCGCCAGCGTGGCCGCACCCTGCGCGATGACCGCCGGGTGGTACCGCTGCCCGGGGGCGTTGACCACGCCGCAGGGCAGGCCGGTGGTGGCGAGCGCGGCGCCGAGCCACGACCAGGCGAACCCGGAGTGCCCCTGGTTGGAGTTCCAGGGCGCGAAGTGGTCCGAGCACATCGCCGCGGTGAAGCCCACCTCCTCCGCGTGCTGGACGGCGGCCAGCAGATCGGCCGGGTGCACCTGCTCGTGCGAGTTGTGGAAGCCGATCACGGTCACCGGTCGTGCCTACCGCAGCCGGGGCCGCCCGGCCAGGTGACGGCCCAGCTCAGCCCGGCAGCCCAGCCCAGCAGCCCGGTCAGCAGCCCGGTCATCGCACCGGGGCCCCACCACGTCGTCCAGTCGGCGACCCGGCCGTCGTCGGCCACCAGCGGCGCCACCAGCTCGCGCACCTCGGCCGACCACTCCGCCGTCCCCCCGTCGGGCAGGACGGCGTCCACCCACACCGCCCGGCGGGCCCCGGCGGCCGAGGGCCGGCCGGCCGCCGGGGTCCTGCACCAGCCCCCGGAGGTCGGGGACGGCGACCCTGGCACCGCGGGCGCGCAGCTCCGCGGCGAGCGGGCCGAGCACCGCGGGGCCGAGCAGTGGTGGGTGCACGAGCTGTCAGTCCACGGGCCCGGCCTGCCGCACGCGGTGGGAGCGGTGAGCGGGGTAACCGGCACCACTGCGTCCCCTGCGCTGCGATCACCCCCGCGCGCCCGGAGGATCGGGGGGTGACACGCACCCCCGACACCGACCGGTGGGGCATCGACGCCACCTGGCTCGACGCCCTCGACGAGGAACACGAGGTCGCCCAGGCCACCATCGACCGCCTGCGGGAGGTGATCGGCGAGCCGCCGGAGGACCTCGAGCACCGGGCGCCCATCGTCGCCCGCCCCGGCGACGTCCTGGAGGTCGACGAGGCCGAGGTGACCCTCGAGGACGGGTCCACCCGGCACGTCGACGGCGAGCTGCCCGCCGACTTCCCGCTCGGCTACCACTGGCTGCAGGCGCCCGGCGGCCCGCGGCGCCGGCTGATCGTGTCCCCCGGCCGGTGCTGGCTGCCCGAGGACCGCGCGTGGGGCTGGGCGGTGCAGCTCTACGCCACCCGCAGCCGCGGCAGCTGGGGCATCGGCGACCTCGCCGACCTGCGCGCCGTCCGCGAGATGGCCGCCGGCCAGGGCGCGGGCTTCGTGCTGATCAACCCGCTGCACGCCGTCGCGCCGACGCCGCAGCAGGAGGCCAGCCCCTACCTGCCGGCCACCCGCCGCTTCCGCAACCCCGTGTACCTCCGCGTCGAGGAGGTGCCCGGCGCCGACCGCGTCGACCTCGACGGCGACGCCGGCCGCGCCCTGTCCGAGGGCGACCTGATCGACCGCGACGCGATCTGGGCCCGCAAGCGCGAGGCGCTGCGCCGGGTGTTCGACGCCACCGGCCGCGACGACCCCGCCTTCCCCGACTGGTGGTGGCACCAGGGGCAGAAGCTGCAGGACTGGGCCACCTGGTGCGCCCTGGCCGACGTCCACGGCCCCGACTGGCACACCTGGCCCGAGGAGCTGCGCGACCCGCGCAGCGGCGCCGTCGGCTCCTTCGCGGCCGAGCACGAACGCGACGTCGCCTTCCACGCCTGGCTGCAGTGGTGCCTGTCGCTGCAGCTCGAGCGCGCCACGGAGGGCATGACGGTCATCCAGGACCTGCCCATCGGCGTGGCCGGCGGCGGCGCCGACGCCTGGACCTGGCAGGGGGTGCTCGCGCAGGGCGCGACCGTCGGGGCGCCGCCGGACGAGTTCAACGCGCAGGGCCAGGACTGGGGCTCCCCGCCGCTGGTGCCGTGGCGGCTGCAGGAGTGGGACTACGAGCCGTTCGTCGAGTCCATCCGCGCGACGATGGCCGGCGCCGGCGGCCTGCGCATCGACCACGTGATGGGCCTGTTCCGGCTGTGGTGGGTGCCCTCGGGCGGCAGCGCGGCCGACGGCGCCTACGTCCGCTACCCCGCCGAGGACCTGCTGGACATCGTGGCACTGGAGAGCCACCGGGCGCGGGCCGTCGTCGTCGGCGAGGACCTCGGCACGGTCGAGGACGGCGTCCGGGAGGCCATGGCCGAGCACGGCATCCTCAGCTACCGGCTGCTGTGGTTCGAGGACGACGACCCCGCCGAGTGGCCCGAGGAGGCCATGGCCGCGATCACCACCCACGACCTGCCCACCGTGGCGGGACTCTGGACCGGGGCCGACGTCGAGGAGCAGCGCGAGCACGGCACCGGCAGCGACGAGGAGCTCGAGCGCGGCCGGCGGTCGCTGCTGGAGCGGCTGCCGGGGCTGCGGAGGAACGCGAAGCCGGAGACGGCGGTCGGGCGGGCGCACGAGCTGCTCGGGCGGGCGCCGTCGCTGCTGCTGTCGGCCACCCTCGACGACGCGCTCGCCGTCCGCCGCCGGCCCAACATGCCCGGCACCACCGACCGGCCCAACTGGTCGCTGCCGCTGCCGGTGCCCGTCGAGGAGCTCGCGGGGCACCCGCTGCTGCAGGAGGTCGCGCAGACCCTCGCGGCGGGCGTGCTCGCGACGACCGACCCCGAGGAGGACGCGATCGGCGAGCAGGCCGGCGGGGAGGCCCGCCGGGACTGACCGGCCCGCGGGACGGGTCCGGCGCGGCACCCGCTCGGGGTGCCGCGCCGGACGCGTTCTCAGCCGCGGATCAGGACTCGCGGCCGTCCTGCTCGCTGCTGCCGGTGCCACGGCCCTGGGTCAGGACGTCGCCCCCGCCGGGACCACCGACGAGCGTGTCGTCGCCGTTCCCGCCGGCGAGCGTGTCGAGGCCGAACCCGCCGAGCAGCACGTCGGCACCGTTCTCCCCGGAGAGCGTGTCGTCGCCGGCGCCGCCGCAGACGACGTCGTCGCCGTTGCCGCCGCTGATGGTGTCCTCGCCGCCGAGGCCCATGATCACGTCGACGCCGTTGGTGCCGCGCAGGACGTCGTCCCCGTCAGTGCCGCGGATAGTCGGGACGAGGCCGTTGCAGCGCTCGTCCAGGTCGATCCCGACCAGCAGCGGGTCGTGGTCGCTCGAGCGGAACGGGTCCGCCGCGTAGAGCGCCTCGTCGCCCGTGTACTGGTAGGCGGAGGACTCGACCGAGTTGGTGTTCCAGTGCACGGCGCCCCTCACCTTCGCGGTCAGGGACGCGGTGGCGAGGGCGTGGTCGAGCGAACCGGACAGGTCGTCGAAGACGTAGCTGTACCGGTCCGCGTCGAACCGCGACCCGAGGTCGGTCAGCCCGGCGGCCTCGAGGGCCACGATCGGGTCCTCCTGCGTGTAGGCGTTGTAGTCGCCGAGGGAGACGACGTCGGGGTCGCGCTCCCGCAACTCGTCGATGAACGCGGCGAGCGACTCGGCCTGGCGGACCCGGTCGCCGTTCCAGGCGCCTTGGCCGTCCCCGGTGTCGGCGTTGTCACCCGTGGCCGAGTCACCCGAGCCCTTGGACTTGAAGTGGTTGGCCACAACGGTGAAGGCGTCGCCGTCCTTGACGAAGGTCTGCGCCTGCGGCTCGCGGGCGTTGTCCCAGACCTCCTCGTCGACCAGACCGACGGGCGCACCGACCGGCTGGACGACGCCGACCTGGTAGATGATCGCGCTGCGGATGACGTCGCGGTCGATGTCGTAGAGCTCGTCGGGCAGCGGGACGTGGGCCCACTTCTCGTACCCAGCGGCCGTGTTGAGGCGGGTGACCAGGTCGGAGAGCGCGGCGTCCGCGTTGCCGGGGTCGCGGCCGGTGGAGTCGGTGTCCTCGATCTCCATCAGCGTCACGACATCGGCACCGAGGGCGTTGATCGCCGGGACGATCTTGCCGGCCTGCTGCTCGAACTCACGCTGACTCGTGGCCCCCCGGGCGTTGGGGCCGCTGAGCGTCAGGAAGTAGTTCAGGACGTTGAACGCGCCGACCCGCACGTCGCCGGGGACGGCGTCCGGCGTGGCCGGGCGGGTGTTCTGACCCGCGAAGACACCGGCGGCGGTGCCGTCGGCCGGCTGCAGCCGCCAGGCGTTGAAGCCGTGGCCGAGGACCAGCGGCTCGGTGAAGGTGAGCTCGTCGCCCACGCGGACCGGGGTCTGCGGCGTCAGGTACGGCCGGGTGGTGACGCTCACCCGGGCGCTGACGCCGTCGTCGAGGACGATGCCGCGCATCGCGTTCTCGGCGGCGATGGTCTCCGCCTCGGCGCCGGGGCGGGCGAGCTCGGTGGGCTGCACGAGCAGGCCGCCCTCGGAGAGGGTCAGCTCACCGAAGCTCGTGAGGTCGAAGACCTCGCTGACGGTCAGCGTGTCGACCGGCTCCACGAGCATGCCCTCGAGCCGCTCGCGGGTGACGTCGTCGGCAGGCAGGTCGAGCGGGGCGGCCGCCGGCAGGTCCGCCGCGGTGCCGTCGGCGCAGACCGCGACGTCGGTGCGCGCGGTGATCTGCGTCTGGCCGCCGTACTCGCTCACGGCACCCCGCACGGCGACGGTGTCCCCCAGGTCGACCGCGGCGCCCGGGCTGTACACGAACACGCCGTCCGAGGTGGCGGCGTCCCCGTCACCGTCGGCGTCCTGCAGGTAGAAGCCGTCGAGGCCGGGCAGGTCGCCGACGACGACGCCCCGCACCGTGACGGTCCGGCCGTTCAGCGGCGTGGCGGCACCGGTGCCCTGGACGGCGCCGATCTCCTGGGTGGCTGCGACGTCGCAGGAGAACGACGGCGCCGGAGGCGTCGTGCCGCTGCCGTTGACCGCACCCTTCGTGGCGGGTCCCGGCCCGCTCCACGCGGAGACGCCGGCCGCGTCGATCGTGCGGGACAAGGAGTGGCCGACGGGCGTGCTGTTGGTCTCGCTTACCCCGATGTCCGTGCTGGTCCGGTCGTCGGCCGCACCACCCACGGCCGTCATGGTGCCCTCGTACGACAGGAACTCGAGGACCTCGGCCCCGCGAACGAGGGCGATGCCGTCGGGTGCACCGTTCTGCAGGCCGTCGGTCGGGTAGTCCACATACGACACGGAGGCGCCGTTCGCCGGAGCAGGGACCGCGATGGTCCCGTAGACGGCCCCTCCGTTTCCGTTGTAGAGGACCAGCGACAGGCCGACCGCATCGGTCCCCGGCGGGAACTGGACCTCGATGAACTCGCCGACGTCGGAAGAGCCGGCGTTGTCGTAGTGGATCTCGGAGATGAAGGGGGCGGTCGGCGCGGCCGCGGAGGCGGCGGCCGGGAGACCCACGACGGCGACGGTCACGGCAGCGGCGCCGAGTGCCGCCCGGCGCGCGAGCAGGCGCCGGGAGCCGGTTGATGAGAGCACGGAGGACCCTTCGGGCAGGTGCCAGGACGTGAGCGACGCTAAGCAGTCGCCGTGCACACTCCAACAACGATCAGTGACGGTTAGGTGACTCCCCGCATGGACTGTGACCGAGATCACCGCCCTGTCCGCGTGTCCCCGAGTCGACACGCCGACACGGCGACACGGCGCCCGCAGCCCGCCGTCCGAACGCGTGTTCGACCAGCGTGTCAGACTGCCGGGGTGGCAGGCGGGATGCAGCGGGGCAGGTCGCGGCCGTCGCTCGGCGAGCGCGCCGCGGACTCCGGCGTCGCGCCGGCCCCGCCCCCGGGGGCACCGCCGCCCCGGCCGCCTGCGAGGGAGCCGGCGGCGGGCCGGCACTGCTGGGTGCTGACCCCGCCCGGTGCGGACGGGACCGTCCCCGGCCTGCTGGTGGAGTGGCGCCAGTCCGCCGGCGGCTGGCAGGGCCGGGTCGCCTACGCCGTCCCCGGGACGCACGGCCCGGTGCTCGTCGAGGCCTGGTTGCCGGCGGGGTCGCTCGAGCAGCGCTAGGGGTTTCCCGCCCCCTTCGACGGCTATGGCCTCCGGGACCGATCGACGACGACGCAGCGGAGGCACTGCGATGACCGAACCCGACCGCCCGACCCTCGACGACGTCATGGACACCGAGGAGTCGGCGCCGCGCGACCGTCAGCAGCACGGCAAGACCGACCCGCGACCCGACGACGACTGGCTGCAGCACCGCACCGAGCAGGAGCGGCAGGCCGTCGGCTCCGACGACGCCGACCCGGCCGGCGCGGAGTTCCACTCCGCCACCGACTGAGGGAGGACCCTCCTGCTCCCGACCCCTCGCTCCGCTCGCGCGGGTCCCTGCAGGAGGGCCGCACAGCCCGTCACCTCCCGGGGGCGGGTGCCGGACGGCACCCGCCCCTCAGCCCCGGCCCGGCGCGCTGCTGCGCCCGAGCAGCAGGGCCAGCACCAGGGCCCCGCCGATGCCGGTGCCCGCGACCACCACCGCGCCCGACCACCCCGCCGCCGCCCAGGCCCGGCCGGCCAGCGTGCCGCCCACCGACGAGCCGACGTAGTACCAGAACGAGTACAGCGAGGCGGCCTGGCCGACCGGCCGCTCCCCCAGCGCCGCCCGCGCGGCCACCCAGCCGCTGGCCACGCCGTGCGCGGCGAAGAAGCCGACCGTCAGCACCGCCAGTCCCGTGACGAACAGCGCCAGCGGCGCGGCCGGGGTCAGCGCGAGGCCCGCCGCGGTCACCGCCAGCGCCACCGGGACCACCACCCGCCGCCCGGCCCGCTCGGCCAGGCCCCCGGCGACCGGTGAGGCCACCGATCCCAGCAGGTAGGTCAGGAACACCAGCCCGGCCAGCGCGGGCGACAGCCCGTACGGCTCGGCCTCCAGCCGGAACGTGCCCGCGTTGTAGACCGCCACGAACCCGCCCATCAGCAGCGCCGCCAGCCCGTAGAGACCGAGCAGCACCGGGTCGCCGAAGCCGCGCGCGAGCTGGTGCAGCACCGGCGTCTCCCGCGGCACCGCGACGAACCGGCGCGAGGCGGGCAGGAGCACCCAGACGGCGACCGTGCACGCCACCGCGAGCCCGGCGATGCCGCCGACCGCCGCCCGCCAGCCGCCGAGGTCGGCCAGCGCCCCGGCGACCACCCGGCCGCTGAGCCCGCCGATCGCCGTGCCGCCGACGAACAGCCCGATCGCCCGCGAGCTCACCGACGCATCCAGCTCCTCGCGCAGGTAGGCGACGCCGACGGCGGGCAGCCCGGCCAGCGCGAACCCCTGCAGGCCGCGCAGGACGAGCAGCGCCTCCCACGCCGGCGCCGCCGCGGTCAGCACCGCCAGCCCGCTCGCCACCGCCAGTGCCGCCCGCAGCACCGGTCGGCGGCCGATCCGGTCCGACAGCGGGCCGAGCACGAGCAGCCCCAGCGCCAGCCCCGCCGTCGCCACCGAGACCGACAGCGTGGCCGCGGCCGGCGACACGGTGAAGGCGCGGGTCAGCTCGGGCAGCAGCGCCTGCGGGGCGTACAGGACGGCGAACACGGCGACGCCGGCGAGGAACACCGCTCCCGACGCGCGGCGCAGGCCCGCGTCGCCGGCCCGGTGCCCCGGCGGCAGCGGCTCCTCCCCGCCCGGCACGGCGGCGGGCGGGGGCGGCACGCGCCCATCGTGCCCGGCTGCTGGGATGGGCCCGTGCCCCGCCTCCGGCCCGCCGACGTCGCCTGCTGGGTGGTCAAGACGGCCCGGCCGCCCGAGGCGGTCGTCCCCGGCTGGCGCCCCGGGGAGCAGGCGACGTTCTCCCGCTGCCTGCGCCGCTCCTACCGGCTCGGGCTCATGCGCCCCGGCGACCCGTGCCTGCTGTGGCTGAGCGGCCCCGACCGCCCGGGCGTGCACGCGACCGGGGAGCTCGCCGGGGAGGTCGGCGAGGACGCGGGCGGGCCGGCCGTCGTCGTCCGGCTCACCCTGCTCGCGGCCCCGGTGCCGCGCGGCGACCTGCTGGGCGACCCCGTCGCCCGCGACGCCGAGGTGCTCCGCATGCCCGCCGGCAGCAACCCCTCCTACCTGACGCCCGCGCAGCACGCCGCCGTCCTCGCCCACCTCGGCTGACCCGCCGCCCGCGCGCGCGGGCGGCAGGGGCGGGCACGGGACCGGCTGGGACCATGGGCCGCATGCCCGGCAAGCGGATCACCTGGGGTGCGGTCGCCTGGCTGCTGACCCTGCAGTTCTTCGTCGTCGAGACGGTCGTGCAGCTGCGGTCGGTGCTGCCGTACTCGCGCTCGGCCGACACCATCAGCGCCCTCGGCGACGCCACCCAGCCGGCGCACGCCCTGATGAACGCCTCGTTCGTGGTGCAGGCCGGGCTGATCGGCGCCGGGGCGGTGGCGCTGCTGCCGGTGCTGCGCGGGCGGGCGGCGCGCCCGGCGGTGGCGCTGCTCGGCGTCGCCGCGCTCGGGGTGCTGCTGGTCGGCGTCTTCCCGCGGCTGACCTCGCCGAGCCTGCACACCGCCGGCACGGTGCTGTACCTGGTCGGCGGCGGCCTCGGGCTCATCGCGCTGGCCTACGCCGTGCGGCCGTGGTCGGAGGCGCTGGGCACCACCGTGGTCCTGCTCGGCCTGTTCGCCACCGCGATGACGGTCTTCTACGGCGCCGGGGTGGTCGAGCTGCTCGGCGAGGGCGGCACCGAGCGCGCCGCGGCGTACGTGCTGCCCGTCGGGCTCGCGCTGGCCGGCGCGGGGCTGTGGTGGCTCAGCCGGACCCGCGCGGAGCCCGACACCGGCCGCCCGACCCGGCGGCAGCTGCGGGCGCAGGAGCGCGAGCGGGAGCGGCTGGAGCGGGCGCGGCGCGCCGCCGAGCGGGACGACGCGCTCGAGGCCGCCGCCCGCCGCGCCGATGCGACCCGGGGGACCCCGGCCGACGCCGACGACGACCTGGACCCCGACGACCCGTGGGCCGGCCCCCGCCGGCGCCGGGAGCGCTGACCCGCTCGCGGGCGTCCCGGGGTGCGGCCACGATGGGCTCGTGACCGCCGAGGAGGTGGGCCCCGAGCACCGCGCCGACCTGGTGGCGCGCACGCGGGCCACGGGCCTCGAGCCGTGGGCGCCCGGCGAGCACGGGCACCGGGTGCGGCTGATCCCCACGGCGGTCACCGGCCGGCGGATCGTGCCCGGGGAGCTGCCGCCCGCGGTGGACCCCGCGCCTACCTCTGAGCGGCCGCCTCCAGCACCGGCTCCGGCTGCCGCACCGGGCCGCGGCGCCGGGACAGCGCCACTCCCGCCAGGCACACCGCACCCCCGGCGACGGCGAGCGCCGGCGGCACCTCGTCCAGCAGCGCCCACCCGAGGACGACGACCAGCGGCGGCACCAGGTAGGTCGTGACGCCGAGCCGGCCGGCCTCCGTGCGGGCCAGCGCGTAGGCCCAGGTGCTGAACGCCAGCGCCGTCGGGACGACGCCCAGGTAGACCGCCCCCAGCACCGAGGACGCCGGCGCGGCGGCCAGGTCGGACACCAGCGCCCCGGCCCACGGCAGGCAGCACGCCGCCCCGATCGCGCAGGCGGTCGCGGTCACCTGCAGCGGCGGCAGCCGGCGCAGCACCGGCTTCTGCGCCACCACGCCGACGGCGTAGGTCACCGCCGCGACCAGGCACAGCAGCACCCCGACCAGGTCGCCGCCGCTCCCCCGGCCGGCCACCCCGATGAGCAGCACCCCGGCGAAGGCGACGGCGAGGCCGGCGACCAGCCGGCGCGGGAAGCCCTCGTGCAGCCACACCCCGGCGAGCACCGCGATCAGGATCGGGCCGATGTTGACCAGCATCGCCGTCGTCCCGGCGTCCAGGTGCCGCTCGGCGGCGTTGAGGGCGACGTTGTAGACGGCGAACCAGCCGACCCCGCAGACCGCCAGCAGCCCCCACTCGCGGCGGGTGGGGGCGACCCAGCCGCGGCCGAGCGACAGCAGCGCGAGCACCGCCGTCCCGACCAGCAGCCGCCCCAGCGCCAGCGCGCCCGGGGACAGGTCGACGCCGACGGCGCGGATGCCGATGAAGGCCGAGGCCCACGCGAGGACGGTGACGGCGACGGCGGCGAGGACGGGCAGGGACACCGGGCGGGCGGGCACCAGCCGACCGTAGGGGCCGCGCGTGCCCGCACACCGGCGGTTTCCGGACCTCGCCCTCGACCTGGCGCTCCCCTTGCGGAGATCGGCAGGGACGGCGCGCTCAGCTCCGGAGGTGCTCGGCGTAGGTGACCCGCCCGCGCGCCGCCTGCGGGCCGGGGAGCACGCCGCCCTCGCGGAAGGCGGCCGACAGCCGGCCCGGCAGCGGGGTGGCCACCACCCGCACCGAGGGCTCGCGGGCCGCCACCCACGCGTGGGCGAGGTCGGCGGCCGAGAGGTCCTCGGGCCCGCCGAACTCGACGACCTCCCCGCCGGACGGGGCCCCGGCGACGACCTCGGTGAGGAACCCGGCCGCCTCCCCGACGTCGACCGGCGCGGCGCTCCAGCCCATCGGCACGATCAGCACCGGCCCGCGGCGGGCGGTGCCGAGCATGTCGTCGACGAAGTCGTGCCACTGGGTGATCCGCACGATGGTCACCGGCAGTCCCGAGGCCAGGGCCACCTGCTCGGCGGCGAACTTGGCCCGGTAGTAGTTCCACGGCACCCGGTCGACGCCGACGATCGAGACGTGCACCAGGTGCCGCAGCCGGTCGCGGTCCAGCGCCTGCACCAGCCGCCGGGTGCCGGCGACGTCGACCTGCCACGGGTTGCCCCGCGGGTCGGTGGCGGCGTGCACGAGCACCTCGGCGCCGCGCACCGCCGTCGCGAGGTCCCGGCCGGTGGCCAGGTCGGCCCGCACCCCTCCCGGGCCGGTCCCCCGCCTCGACACCTGCCGCACCTGGTGCCCCGCCGCCTGCAGCGACGGGACCAGGACCCGGCCCAGCCTCCCCGTACCTCCGGTGACCACGACGTCCATGGGTGCAGTCTGGCCGGACCGGTCCTTCCCGTTCCACCGGCGTGCCGCAGCAGTCGTATCTCACGTGCGAGATACCGTTCCCGACCGTGACGGCGACCGAGCTCCCGGCCGAGACCACGACCACCCCCCTCTCCCCCGCCCCCTCCTCCGCGGCCAGCGCCATGCAGCGCATCGGCCTGCTGGTCCGCGACGCCCGTCGGCACCGCGGGCTGACCCAGCAGCAACTCGCCGAGCGGCTGGGCACCAGCCAGAGCGCGATCGCCCGGATCGAGCAGGGCGGGCAGAACCTCACCCTCGACCTGCTCGGCCGGCTCTCCGAGGCGCTCGAGAGCGAGTTGATCAGCGTCGGCCCGGCCGGCCCCACCCACCTGCGGGTCACCGGCGGCACGCCGCTGCGCGGCAGCGTGACGGTGAAGTCGTCGAAGAACGCCGCCGTCGCGCTGCTGTGCGCCGCCCTGCTCAACCGCGGCCGGACGACGCTGCGCAACGTGGCCCGCATCGTCGAGGTGGACCGGATCCTCGACGTGCTGCGCTCGATCGGCGTGGCGGCCACCTGGGACGGGACCGGCCGCGACCTGACCCTGCAGGTCCCCGACCAGCTCGACCTGGCCGGCATCGACGCCGACGCCGCCCGCCGGACGCGCAGCATCATCATGTTCCTCGGCCCGCTGCTGCACCGGGCCCGCTCGTTCCGGCTGCCCTACGCCGGCGGCTGCGACCTCGGCACCCGCACCGTCGAGCCGCACATGATCGCGCTGCGCCCGTTCGGCCTGGACGTCGAGGCGCACGCCGGTGAGTACCACGCCACCGTCGACCCGCGGGCCACCGCGCGGCGCACCATCGTGCTGACCGAGCGCGGCGACACCGTGACCGAGAACGCGCTGCTGGCCGCCGCCCGCACCGAGGGCACCACGGTCATCCGCAACGCCAGCTCGAACTACATGGTCCAGGACCTGTGCCTGTACCTGCAGCTGCTCGGCGTCGACGTCGAGGGCCTCGGGACGACGACGCTCACCGTGACCGGCCGGGCGGTGCTCGACGCCGACGTCGACTACACGATCAGCGAGGACCCGGTCGAGGCGATGAGCCTGCTGACCGCCGGCATCGTCACCGGGTCCGAGCTGACCGTCCGCCGCGCGCCCATCGAGTTCCTCGAGATCGAGCTGGCGGTGCTGGCCGAGATGGGGCTGCGCTACGAGCTGTCGCCGGAGTACCTGGCCGACAACGGGCACACCCGGCTGGCCGACGTCACCATCCGCCCGTCGCAGCTCAAGGCCCCGATCGACAAGATCCACCCGATGCCGTTCCCGGGCCTGAACATCGACAACCTGCCGTTCTTCGCGGTCATCGCCGCCTCGGCCACCGGCTCGACGCTCATCCACGACTGGGTCTACGACAACCGCGCGATCCACCTGTCGGACCTGACCCGGCTGGGCGCCGACGTCCGGCTCATGGACCCGCACCGGGTGCTCGTCACCGGCCCGACCCGCTGGCGCAGCGCCGAGGTCGTCTGCCCGCCGGCGCTGCGGCCCGCGGTCTGCATCCTGCTGGCGATGCTGGCCGCGCGCGGCACGTCGGTGCTGCGCAACGTCGACATCATCGCCCGCGGCTACGAGCACCTCTACGAGCGCCTGGTCGAGATGGGCGCCTCCATCGAGGTCTTCTCCGACTGAACGCGGCACCGGGAGCCGTCCGCACGTGTCGACGACCGGCACGTGCGGACGGCCTCCCGCGCCTCAGCGCTCCTGGGCGGTGGGGCGGACGAGGACCTCGTTGACCGCCACGTGCGGCGGCTGGCTGACGACGTAGGTGATCGCCCGCGCGACGTCCCCGGCCTGCAGCGGCGTCATCTCGGTGTACATCCGCACCGAGGCGGCCTTGGCGTCGGGCTGCGTGATGTGGTCGGTGAGCTCGGTGGCCACCGCGCCCGGCTCGACCAGCGAGATCCGCACGCCCCGGGTGGTCACCTCCTGGCGCAGCGACTCGCTGAAGGCGTTCACCGCCCACTTGCTGGCGTTGTAGACGCCGGCGCCCTTGCGGGCGGTGCGGCCGGCGACGCTCGAGACGTTCACGACGTCGCCGGAGCCCTGCTCGACCATGCCGTCGATCGCCGCGTGCGTCATGTACATCAGGCCGAGCACGTTGGTGGACAGCATCCGCCGCCAGTCCTCGACGTCGGCGCCGACGATCGTGCCGAGCAGCATCACGCCGGCGTTGTTGACCAGGACGTCGAGCCCGCCGAGCTCCTCCCGGGTCCGGGCGACGGCGGCCCGGCAGGACGCCTCGTCGGTCACGTCCAGGTCGAGCGTCAGCACGCGGGCGCCGTCGTCGCGCAGCTTCCCCGCCAGCGCGTCGAGCCGGTCGGCCCGGCGGGCGCCGATCGCCACGGCGGCGCCGGCCTCCGCGAGCGCGACCGCGGTCGCCTCCCCGATCCCCGACGACGCCCCGGTGACCAGGGCGACCCTCCCGGACAGTGGTCGGGCGGCGTCGGTCATGCGGTCCTCCTCCCGGGCCGCCCGGTGCGGCACCCCGGCCAGCCTGCGCCCGCCCGGCCCATCCGGCAGCGCGGGCGGCTCAGTCCTCCGGCAGGACGACGCCGAAGCCGCGCACGGCCAGCCGCAGCAGCACCGGCCCGCCGCGCTGCAGGTCGGTCACCCGCGCGGCCGCCGCGGCCTCGAGCTGGGCCACCCGGCGGGCCAGCGCCTCGGGCCCCTGCAGCCGCGCCCGGTGCAGGACGGTCGTGTTGCCCCACACCCGGCGCCGCGACTCGCGCAGCAGCACCCGGGCCGCGGTCCGGTTGAGCCCGCCCATGACCCGGTCGACCGGCGTGCGGCGGCTGCCCGCGGCCTGCAGGGCGAGGTCCTCGGCGGCCACCCGGCCGGCCAGCACCTCGTCGATGCGCTCGTGGTCGCGGCGGCGGGAGTCCAGCAGCGGCGGGTCGGCGAAGTCGGCCGGGCCGATCACCCGCACCAGCGACTGCGGCAGGTCGAAGTTGATGTGCGCGTTCATGCCGAGCAGCACGTGCGCCTCCGGCCGGGCGGCCGGGTCGGTGCCGAACGCGGCCCGCCACGGCGCCGGCGGGGTGGCCGGGTCGCGGCGGTGCGCCTCCAGGGCGTCGAGGTACAGCCCGGCGAAGTCGACGTCCCACGCGGTCACCCAGTCCGGGTCCTCGAACCGGCCGGCGTCGATCGCCGCGTTCACCGCCTCGGTGGTGCGCAGGTAGGTGCCGAGGAAGTGGCGGGCCGGGTCGCCGGCGGCGACCAGGTCGTCGAGCAGGTCCTGCATGCGGGCGACGAGCTCGTCCACCGGTGCGGTCACGCCCGCGATCGTCCCCGCGCCGTCCGCCCGGCGCAGGTCAGGCCTCCAGGAGGCCGGGCAGCCGGTCCAGGGCCGCCGTCAGCAGGTCCGGCAGGTCCCCGGCCTCGCCGGCCAGCCAGCCGGCCCGGGCGACCTCGAAGCAGGCGACGACGAGCTTGGCCAGCAGCAGCGCGTCCCCGGCCGGGACGCCGCGGGCGGCCAGTCCGTCGGCGAGCGCGGCCTCCCAGCGGCGCAGCTCGGCCGCCGCCCGCGACCGCAGCGCCGGCACGCCGGCCACCACCTGCTCGCGGGTGAGCAGCAGGTCGCGCAGCGGGGCGACCCGACCGGCGATCACGACGGCGGCCGTGCGCAGCGCCGCCCACGGGGACAGGTCGGGCGGGGCGTCCGCCACGGCCGTCGCGGCGGCGGCGAGCAGGTCGTCCTCGAGGCCGAAGAGCAGGTCCTCCTTGTCGGCGAACAGCCGGAACAGCGTGCTGCGCGAGACGTCGGCCGCCGCCGCCACCTGCCCGGTGCTCGTGGCGGCGTAGCCCTGCGCGGCGAACAGGGCGACCGCGCGGCGGGTCACCTCGGCGCGCAGCCGCCGGCGCCGTCGCTGCGCGGCCGTCTCGGTCACCGCCACCTCCTGTTGACACGGCGTCCCATCCTGGCACAGAGTCCCACATCGGGACGCCGTCCCGCGAGGCCCGGGAGGCACGATGGGCGACATCCGCACGGCACTGGTCACCGGGGCGACGTCGGGGCTCGGGCGGGCCGCCGCCGGGCACCTGGCGGCCACCGGGCAGTGGCGCCTGCTGCTCGGCGCCCGCGACGCCGCCCGCGGCGCGGCGGTGGCCGCCGAGCTGGGACCCCTGGCCGAGGTGGTCGACCTCGACCTGGCCTCCCTCGGTGCCGTCCGGGCGGCCGCGGCCCGCGTCGCCGCCGGCGAGCCGCTGGACGCGCTGGTGCTCAACGCCGGCGTCCAGCTGCCGGTCGCCGACGAGGCGAGCGCCGACGGCCACGAGCTGACCTTCGCGGTCAACCACCTCGCGCACTTCCTGCTCACCGTGGAGCTGCTGCCGCACCTGGCGCCGGGCGCGCGGGTGGTCGTGGTCGGCAGCGGCACCCACTGGGGCACCTGGCGGAAGTCCGGGCCGTTCCCGGCGCCGCGCTGGGCCGACCCGCGCGAGCTGGCCCGCCCGCGCCGGGAGTCCGGGCAGCGCGCCTACGCGACGTCGAAGCTCGCCAACGTCCTCTTCGGCGCCGAACTGGCCCGCCGGCACCCGGAGGTCGACGTCGCCGTCTTCGACCCCGGCCTGGTGCCGGGCACCGGGCTGCACCACCGATACCCCGCCCCGGCCCGCGTGGTCTACACCGGCCTCGCGCCCCTGCTGGCCCGGCTGCCGTTCGCCTCCGGCGTCGACGAGGCGGCCGCCCGGCTCGCCGCCGCGGTCACCGGCCCGCCGGGCACCAGCGGGCGCTACCTCGAACGCGGCGTCGAGGCGCCGTCGTCGCCGGACAGCCGAGACCCCGGCCGCGCACGGGAGCTGTGGGAGGCCAGCCTGGAGCTGACCCGGCCTCAGACCAGCGCGTCGTAGCCGTCGTCGGGGGGCAGCAGCCCCGAGTCGACCGGCGGGCGGTGCGGCTGGTCCAACCCGCGCATGCGCGCGGCGTGCAGCGCCAGCAGCAGGTTCAGCCGCAGCGTGGGATCGGTGGTGAAGGGCCCGAGCAGCCGCTCGAGCTTGCCGATCCGGTAGCGCATCGTGTTGTAGTGGAAGTGCAGCCGGCGGGCGGACTCCGCGACGTTGAGGTTGGTCTCCAGCAGCACCCGCAGGGTCTCGCGCAGGTCGGCCGAGTCCGGGTCGGCGGCGTCGGCCAGCGAGCCGAGCACCTCGTCGACGTAGGAGCGCAGCTCCGTGCTGTCCGGGATGAGCGACAGCAACCGGAACACCCCGAGCTGGTCGAAGTGGGTGACCGCGGCCGCGCCGTGGATCTCCTGCCCCACGCCGAGCGCCCGCTGCGCCTGCTGGTGCGCCTCGCCCAGCGCCGAGATCGACTCCGCGGGGCGGCCGATGCCGGTGCCGAGCACCCGGCCGACCCGGCGCACCCGCGCGTTGACCCGCGAGGTCACCGCGGTGACCAGCGAGGTGATCTCCTCCGGCGTCCGGCCGTCCAGCGGCAGCACCGTGACGATCTCGGTGGACAGCCCCGCCACGGCGGCGCCGCTCACCTCGGTCTCCAGCGCCGCCCGCCAGCCGTCGGCCAGTCGGTCCAGGACGTCGAGGGCCCGGGTGGGGTCGGCCGCGGGGTCGGCGGCGGTCTCGGTGGCGGTGACCAGGACGACGACGGGACCGTCGAGCCGCCAGCCGAAGGAGCGGGTCTGGGCCAGCGCCCGCTCGGTGTGCCGCAGCGAGCCGCCGACCAGCCGGCGGACCAGGTCGCCCTGGAAGCGCAGCTCCACCGAGTGCACCGCCTGCTGGCGGATCACCGACAGCGCCGAGACGACGGCGGCCCGCTCCAGCACGCCGCCGGCGCCGACCACCATCTGGCCGCTGCGGTGCACCGCGACCAGCCAGCCGTGCCGCTGGTCGCCGGCCATGATCGGCGCGACCGCGTACTCCCCCACCCCGCCGGGCAGCTCGTGGTGGCCGGGGACGAGCAGGATGCCGTCGGCCGGGGACAGATCGGCGTCGGCGAGCACGTCGGCGGGCGTGACGACGGTCTGGTCGGCGCGCACCCCCGACAGCCGGTGGGCCGGCGCCATCATGGCCAGCTCGTCCTCGGCCTCGGCGTCGAGCAGCCACAGCCAGTCGCTGATCTCGGCGACGTCGGCGGGCGGGCCGGCGCTGGTGACGATCTCCCGGTCGGGGCCGAGCCCGAGGACGGCGGCGCCCTCGAGGTAGGTGGCCAGCTGCTCGGTGACCTCCGCCAGGCCGCCGCCGCTCAGCGCGACGTCGATGAACTGGTCGTGCATGCGGGCGGAGACGGCCAGCGCCTCGCCCTGCCGGCGCACGACCGCGCCGAGCACCTCGGAGACGGCCTCGTCCATGCGGACGGTGGCCGGCAGCGCCACCACGGGGAACCCGTGCCGCTCGGCCTCGGCGAGCACCTCGGCCGGCACCGCGGGCGGCCCCTCGGTGCGGCGGAAGGCCAGCGCGGCGGCGCCGACCTGCAGCAGCCGGTCCACCAGGGCGCGGCCGGCGGCGGCGTCGGCCGGGGGCAGCCGGGCGCCCAGGACGACGAGGACGTCGGGACCGGCGGTGGCCAGCGGGGCCGACGGGTCGTCGACGACCATGTGCCGGACGACGCGGCCGGTCCCGGAGCGCCCGGCGACCACCTCGGCGCCCACCAGGCGGGGCAGGCGCAGCGCCTCGTCCAGGCGCAGGCCGACGCGGTCGCGCCACCCGGCGCGCTCGTCGCGGGCCGGCAGGGCGCGGGACGGGGAGGGGTTCTGCCACCCGTGGGGCAGCTGCAGCGGCGCAGTCGGGTACATCGCCGAGGTCATCGGCATCTCACTGTGAGTCACGACTCGCCCTCCTCCTCACCCGTCGTCCTTCTCGAGTTGCGGGAAAATGGCAGGTGTGCCTGGACGGGCACCCCCATTCTTGGCCACATTCGCCATAAGAGGACGTGCGACGCGCCGCATAGCTTCGAGCCAGTCGGCCCGTCCGCTGGATGGTAGGCGCTCCCCCCAGGTGGTGCGTCTCACCCTCCGACGGCCGGTCCGAGGGGCGGGAGTCGAGCGGAGGGTCGCTCCCGCTGTCCGACGGGGAAGGGCTGCACACATGCGCACCATCGACCACTCGACCACCGGTTCTCCGACCGCACCGGGGCGCGCCGCCCGTGCCGGCGTCCCGACGATCCCCCTGCCCCGCTCGTCGGCGCAGGAGACGCTGCGGACGGCGTCGCCGGCACGCGCCGCCTCGGCGGTCCCGGCCTCGGCCAGCACCGGCGTGGCCGACCTGCTGCGCGGTCCCGTCCGCCCCGCGCGGGTGCTCATGAGCATGCCCGCCGCGGTGTACCTCCAGGTGCCCACCGAGCGCGGCACCGACGTCGTCGGTGTGCTCACCAGCGACGCCGCCCGCCTGCCCCTGGGCTGCGTCCTCTTCCGGCCCAGCAACGGCCGTCCCCTCGTCGCGCTGCCGAGCGGTGCGCCCGCGGAGGTCGGCGGCGGCCGGATCGTCGTCGGCGACCTGGTCGTGCGCGCCGCGGCGTGGTGGGACCCGCGGCCGCGGCTGCCCAGCCCGCGTCCCGCGCTGCTGCCCGAGGGGGTGCGCCAGCTGCGCACCACCCTCTACGGCGAGGGCGTCCCGCACAGCGCGTTCACGCTGCCCGGCCTGCCCGCCGGCCCCGGCGGTCCGCTGGCCGCGCTGCGGGGCGCGGTGCGCCGGGCCGACCTCGACGCCGCGTTGCGCACCGCCGCCCGGCTGATCGGCCTGGGCCCCGGCCTCACCCCGGCCGGCGACGACGTCATGGCCGGCACGATGGCCGGCCTGGTGCTGCTGCGGCACCCGGCCGCCGAGCGGTTCGCCGCCGGTGTCTACTCGCTGGCCGCCGGCCGCACCACCGAGCTGTCCCGGGCGCTGCTGCGGCACGCCGCGGCGGGACGGGTCAGCGGCGAGTACGCCGCGGTGCTGCAGGGCCTGGTCGGCGAGCGCCCGCTCGGCCCGGCCATCGAGGGCCTGCTGGCCACCGGCTCCACCAGCGGCCGCGCCATGGCGCTGGGCCTGTGCACCGCGATCGACCTGGTCGACCGCACCACCCGCGCCCGCTGACCGCACGACGACCCGACGGCGGCCCCCTCCCCACCCGGGGAGGGGGCCGCTGTGGCGAGGTGCTGGGACGGCCACCCTCCAGGGTCCGTCCGCCTGCGCTCGCGCGGCGTGGGCGGAAGGGCGGTCCCCCGTCTAGAGACGGCAGGCGTGGATGCTCGTGACCAGGATGGCGCGGGCGCCGAGCTCCCAGAGCTCGTCCATCACCCGGTTGGTGTCGGACTGGCGCACCATCGCGCGCACCGCCGACCAGCCCTCGGTCTGCAGTGGGCTGACCGTCGGGCCCTCCAGGCCGGGGGTGAGCTCGGTGGCCCGGGCCAGCAGCTCGTTCGGGCAGTCGTAGTCGAGCAGCACGTACTGCCGGGCCACGAGGACCCCGCGCAGCCGCCGCCGCAGCTGGGCGACGGCGGGGATCTCCTCCGAACCCTCCCGGCGCACGAGCACCGCCTCGCTGGTGAGCACCGGCTCGCCGATGATCCGCAGGCCCGCGGCGCGCAGCGTCGTCCCGGTCTCGACGACGTCGCACACCGCGTCGGCCACCCCGAGGCGGCAGGCGGTCTCCACCGCGCCGTCGAGCTTGACCACGCCGGCCTTGATCCCCGACTCGTCCAGGTACCGCTGCAGCAGCACGGGGTAGGCGGTGGCGATCCGCCGTCCGGCCAGCTTCTCGACCGAGTCGATGCCCGACTCGACGGGGCTGGCGAACCGGAACGACGAGCGGCCGAAGCCCAGCGGCATGACCTCGACGGCGGTCGGGCCCCCGCCGTCGGCCGGCGCGGTCTCCAGCAGCATGTCGCGGCCGGTGATGCCGACGTCGAGGGTGCCGGCGGCCACGTAGACGGCGATGTCGCGCGGGCGCAGGTAGAAGAACTCGGTGTCGCTCTCGGGGTCGTAGACCGCGAGGTCCTTGGTGCTGCGCCGCTGGCGGTAGCCGCTCTCGGCGAGCATCGCGGCCGCGGGCTCGCTCAGGACGCCCTTGTTGGGCACGGCGATGCGCAGCACTGTGTGTCTCCTGTGGGTCGGCGGCGGTGGTTCAGAGGTGGGTGTAGACGTCGTCGAGGGTCAGCCCGCGGGCGAGCATGAGGACCTGCACGCGGTAGAGGAGCTGGCTGATCTCCTCCGCCGTCCGCTCGGGCCCCTCGTGCTCGGCGGCCATCCAGGACTCCGCCGCCTCCTCGACCACCTTCTTGCCGGCGGCGTGCACGCCGTCGCGGACGGCGGTCACCGTGCCCGAGGCGGGGTCGCCCGCGGCGACCTTGGCCGACAGCTCGGCGAACAGCTCGTCGAAGCGCTTCACGCCGGCCCCTGCCCGACGGCCGGGGTGGCCTGGAAGCCGGTGGAGTGCCACGGCCCGCGCAGGTCGCGGAGGGTGAGCGCGGTGGCCAGCGCGGCGACGGCGGCCTCCCAGCCCTTGTCCTCGGCGGAGCCGGGCAGGCCGGCGCGGTCGCGGGCCTGCTCCTCGGTGTCGCAGGTGAGCACGCCGTTGCCGACGGGCCTGCCGGCGTCCAGCGCCACCCGGGTGAGGCCCGCGGTGACCGCGTCGCAGACGTACTCGAAGTGCGGGGTGCCGCCGCGGATGACCACGCCGAGCGCGACGACGGCGTCGTGCCGCTCGGCCAGCGCCTGGGCGACCACCGGCAGCTCCACCGCGCCCGGCGCCCGGACGACGGTCGGCCGGTCGATGCCGCTGGCGCGGGCGGCCTCGACGGCGCGGGCGAGCAGCGCGTCGGTGATCTCGGCGTGCCAGGTGGTCGCGACGATGCCCAGCGTCAGCCCGGCGGCGTCGACCGCGCCGGCCTCGGGGCGTCCCTGCCCGCTCACGCCGCCTCCTCGCCGACGGTCGCCGGCCGCGTGCGCGGACCCGCTGCTGTGCCCCTCGGTGGACTCGCCGGCTCGTTCACAGCCGCTGCTCCCTCTGGCCCAGGGGGACGTCGGTGCCCGGGACGGTGGCGTGCTCACCGGTGGGGACGTCGGCGGGGCCGGACTCGGTCTCGGGCTCGATGATGTCGAGCAGGTGGCCCATCCGGTCGCGCTTGGTGCGCAGGTAGGACAGGTTCTCGGCGGTGACGTGGCTGGGCAGCGGCACCCGGCCGGTGACCTTGAGGCCGTAGCCCTCCAGGCCCGCGCGCTTGGCCGGGTTGTTGGTCAGCAGCCGCATGGTGTGCACGCCGAGGTCGACGAGGATCTGCGCGCCGGTGCCGTAGTCGCGGGCGTCGGCGGGCAGGCCCAGGTCGAGGTTGGCGTCGACGGTGTCCACGCCGGCGTCCTGCAGCTGGTAGGCCTGCAGCTTGTGCAGCAGGCCGATCCCCCGGCCCTCGTGCCCGCGGATGTAGAGCACGATCCCGCGACCCTCGTGCGCGACGGCGGCCAGCGCGGCCTGCAGCTGGGGGCCGCAGTCGCAGCGCAGCGAGCCGAAGACGTCGCCGGTGAGGCACTCGGAGTGCACGCGCACCAGCACGTCCTCGCCGTCGCCGATGTCGCCGTAGACGAAGGCGACGTGCTCGCGCTCGTCGTAGGAGCTGCGGTAGCCCACCGCGGTGAAGGTGCCCGGCGCCAGCGGCACGGTGGCCTCGGCGACCCGCTCGACCAGCTTGTCGAACCGCTTGCGGTAGGCGATGAGGTCGGCGATGGAGATCAGGCACAAGTCGTGCTCGTCGGCGAAGACCCGCAGCTCCTCGGCGCGGGCCATGCCGGTCGGGTCCTTCTCGCTGACCAGCTCGCACAGCGTGCCCGAGGGGCGCAGGCCGGCGAGGACGGCGAGGTCGACGGCGGCCTCGGTGTGCCCGGGCCGGCGCAGCACGCCGCCGTCCTTGGCGCGCAGCGGCACGATGTGGCCGGGGCGGGCGAGGTCGGCCGAGGAGGTGTCCGCGGCGGCGAGCAGCCGGATGGTGTGCGCGCGGTCGGCGGCGGAGATGCCGGTGGTCACGCCCTCCCGGGCGTCGACGGTCACGGTGTAGGCGGTGCCGCGGCGGTCCTGGTTGACCCGGAACATCGGCGGCAGGTCCAGCCGGTCGGCGTCGGCCTCGGTGACCGACACGCAGATGTAGCCCGAGGTGTACCGGACCATGAAGGCCACCAGCTCGGGCGTGGCGAGCTCGGAGGCGAAGATCAGGTCGCCCTCGTTCTCGCGGTCCTCGTCGTCGATGACGACGACGGGGCGGCCGTCCTTGACCGCCGCGATGGCGCTCTCGACGGTGTCCAGGCGGACGGTGCCGCTCATCGGCGCGCTCCCAGCAGGCGTTCCACGTACTTGGCGATCACGTCGACCTCCAGGTTGACCGGGTCCCCGGGGGCGCGTCCGCCCAGCGTGGTCTCCCGGAGGGTGGCGGGGATGAGGCTCACCTCGAACCAGGGCTCGGGGTCGTCGGCGGCGCTCAGCGCGCTGACCGTGAGCGAGACGCCGTCCACGGTGATCGAGCCCTTCTCGACGACGTAGCGCGCCAGCTGCGGCGGCAGCGCGACGCGGACGACGTCCCAGCGCTCGCCCGGCGTGCGGGACACGACGGTGCCGACGCCGTCGACGTGGCCCTGCACGACGTGCCCGCCCAGGCGGCCCCCGGCGGCGACGGCGCGCTCGAGGTTGACCGGGTCGCCGTCGCCGAGGGTGCCGAGGCTGCTGCGGCGCAGCGTCTCGGCCATGACGTCGGTGGACCACACCTGGTCGCCGTCCGGGCCGGGCTCGACGCCGGTGACGGTGAGGCAGACGCCGTTGACCGCGATCGAGTCGCCGAGGCGCACGTCCTCGAGCACGCGGCGCGCGCGGATGCGCAGCACCGCAGCGTCGCCCGTCGGGCCTCCCAGGTCCTCGCGTGCGGCGAGGGAGCCGACCTCCTCGACGATGCCCGTGAACACGTCAGCCCCTTCCGTCCGCGTCCGGTCGCTCTCCAGTGTGCCGGGTCGGCCGCAGGCGGATCTGCACGTCCCCGCCCAGCAGGGTGACGTCCCGGACCTCGAGGGACAGCGCCGCGCCGATCGTGCTGATTCCCAGGTCCCCCACCAGCGGGGGACCGGCGCCGAGCAGCTTCGGGGCGAGGTGGACGACGGCCTCGTCGACCAGCCCGGCGCGGAGGAAGGCCGCGGCCAGGGTCGGGCCGCCCTCGAGCAGCACCCGGCGGACGTCGCGGTCGAACAGCTCCGCGAGCAGCTCCGCCGGGCCGGCCGCCCGGCTGACGTGGGTGGGCGCGGCGCCGTCGAGCACCCGCGCGGTGGCCGGCAGCCGCCCGCGGCGGTCGTGCACGACGCGCAGCGGCTGGCGGGCGGCGTCCCGGCCGCCGGCGTCGCGGACGGTGAGCTGCGGGTCGTCGGCCAGGGCGGTGCCCGACCCGACGACGACGGCGTCGCAGGTGGCGCGCAGCGCGTGCACGGCGGCGCGGGCCGTGGGCCCGGTGATCCAGCGGCTGGTGCCGTCGGCGGCGGCGACCCGCCCGTCCAGGGTGGCGCCCACCTTCCAGACGACGAACGGCCGGCCCGCGCGGACGCCGGTGAGCCACGCGGCCAGCGCGCCCTCCTCGGCGGCCTGCCGCTCGACGCCCACCTCGACGTCGACGCCGGCCGCGCGCAGCCGCCCGGCGCCGCCGCCGGCCAGGCCGGTGGGCTCGGGCACGGCGACGACGACCCGCGCGACGCCGGCGGCGAGCAGCGCGTCGGCGCAGGGGCCGGTGCGGCCGGTGTGTGCGCACGGCTCGAGGGTGACGACGGCGGTGCCGCCGCGGGCGCGCTCGCCGGCCCGCCGCAGCGCGTGCACCTCGGCGTGCGGCCCGCCGGGCGGGGAGGTGGCGCCCTCCCCCACGACCGCGCCGCCGGCGTCGAGGACGACCGCGCCGACCGGCGGGTTGGGGCTGGTGGTCCCGAGGACGCTCTCGCCGAGCGCCCGTGCCCTCGCCATGGCGGCCTGCTCGGCCGGGGTGACCGTCACCCGGCGGCCGCCGCCGTGGCCCGGGCGCGCAGGGCGGCGATGGCGCGGGCCGGGTCGTCGGCGCCGTAGACGGCCGAGCCCGCGACGAAGACGTCGGCGCCGGCCTCGGCGGCCCGCTCGATGGTGTCGGCGTTGATGCCGCCGTCGACCTCCACCAGGACCTGCAGGTGACCGGTGTCGACCAGCTCGCGGGCGCGGCGGACCTTGGGCAGCACCTCGGCCATGAACGCCTGGCCGCCGAAGCCGGGCTCGACGGTCATCACCAGCAGGGTGTCGAAGTCGCGCAGGACGTCCTCGTAGTCCTCCAGCGGCGTGCCGGGCTTGATCGCCAGGCCGGCCAGGGCGCCGGCGGCGCGGACGTCGCGCGCGACGCCGCGGGGGTCGCCGGTGCAGGCCTCGGCGTGCACGGTGACGTTGCGGGCGCCGAGCTCGGCGTACCCGGGCGCCCACCGCTCGGGCGCCTCGATCATCAGGTGGCAGTCGAGCGGGATCGGGCTCACCGCCTGGATCGCCTCGACCACCGGCCGCCCCAGGGTGAGGTTGGGGACGAAGTGGGCGTCCATGACGTCGACGTGCAGCCAGTCGGCGTCGGCGACGCGGGCCACCTCCTCGGTCAGCCGCGCGAAGTCCGCCGAGAGCAGGCTGGGGGCGATCATCGGGGTCCGGGCCACGTCGTCCGAGTCTAGGCAGCCGGTGATCACCCCCTCGCGGCGCCGCCGTACCCGCTACCGTGCCGCCCGTGTCAGACACCGGGGTGGCCGCGCGGGTCGCCGCGCTGTGCCTGGACCCGCGCGGGCGCCCGGGTGACTGGTCGGTCTGCGGTCCGGCCGTCCGCGCGGGCCTGCTGCTCGACCTCGGGCTGGACGGCCGGGTGACCCAGACGGCCGACAGCGTCGTCGTGGACCGGTCGCCGACCGGGTCCGCCGCCGCCGACCGGCTGCTCGCCGCGATCGCCACCGGGCCGGAGCGGTCCCTCGACAGCTGGGTCGAGGACGGACCGGTCGGCCTGCGCGACGTCGCCGACGCGGAGGTCGCCGCCGGCCGCTGGCACCGGCGGCGGCTGCGGTGGCGCCGGGACCGGTTCGTGCCCGACCGCGAGCGGCTCGACGTCGACCGCACCCGGGACCCCGGTCTGCTCGACGACGGGTGGAGCGCAGCGGACGCCGCCGTCGTCGCCGTCGCCCAGGCCGCCGGGCTCCGCGGCGGGGGCCCGGTGCCGCCCGCGCCGGAGCTGGTCACCGCCACCGGTGCCGCCGCGTGGCTGTGCGGGGCGGTCACCGAACACCTGCACGCCACCGCCCGCCGCTACCGCGCGCAGGCCACCGCGCTGCGCGCGGGCGACGCGCCCGGCCCGGCCTGACCGGCGCTCAGTCCCGGTCGGGCAGCGCGGTCCAGTCGGCCCAGGACAGGTCGCGGCCGACGTGGCGCGGCGCGCGCAGCGGCCACTCCGCGGCCAGCCAGCGCGGGACGAAGGCGTCCAGCGCCGCCTCGACCTCGGTGCCGGCCAGGCGGTCGACCACCCACCAGGACACCTCGGCGTCGGCGTCACCGGCCTTCTCCGGCGGGTCGACGTAGACGCAGCCGAGCAGCTCGGTCTCGTCCTCGTCGAGCAGCGCGTAGTTGAAGCTCTCGTGCGCCTCGATCTCCCGCTCGTGGCGGGCGAGGTCCTCCCGGTCCTGCTCCTCGGTCATCGTCGCGGGCGGCCAGCCCCACGCCTCGCCGTAGATCCCCCACAGCCGCTCGCGGGAGCCCATGACGGCGGGGAAGTCGATGGCGGTGTCGGCCGCGCGGATGGGGCGCAGGTGGTGGCCGGTGGGCAGGTCGGCGCGGAGGGGGTGGACGAAGTCGTCGGGGAGCCAGGAGTCCGAGGGCACGGCGGGGCAGGCTAGGCGACGGACGCCGGCCGTGGGGCCCCGCCGCGCCTCAGCCGGTGCGGCGCAGCAGGGCCAGGAACATGGCGTCGGTGCCGTGCCGGTGCGGCCACAGCTGCCCGTACGCGCCGCGCTCGATCCCGGGGACCTGGGGGAACAGCGGCGCCACCGGCAGCACCTCGACGTCGTCCCGCGCGGCCGCGGCGTCCGCGACCGCGACGGTCTCCGCCGCGTGCGGCGAGCAGGTCACGTAGGCGACGACGCCGCCGGGGCGCACCGAGGCCAGCGCGCGGTCCAGGAGCGCCGTCTGCAGGTCCACCAGCGGGCCGACGTCGTCCGGCGTCCGCCGCCAGCGCACCTCCGGCCGCCGGCGCAGCGCGCCCAGCCCGGTGCACGGCGCGTCGAGCAGCACCCGGTCGAACGAGCCCGGCGCCCACGGCGGCTCGCGGCCGTCGGCGACGATCACCTCCACGTCGTCCTGCCCCGCCAGCGCCCCGCGCACCAGCTCGGCGCGGTGCGGCGCGCGGTCGGCGGCGGTCAGGTGCACCCCCGCCGGGCGGACGGCGGCCAGCAGCCCCGCCTTGCCGCCGGGCCCCGCGCAGACGTCCAGCCAGCGCCCGTCCGGGCCCTCCAGCGGCGCGCGGGCGAGCAGCAGCGCGGCGAGCTGGCTGCCCTCGTCCTGCACCGCGGCCCGGCCCGCCCGCACCGAGGGCAGCCGGCCCGGGTCTCCCCCGCCCAGCCGCACCGCGTACGGCGACCACGGCCCCGGCGTCCCGCCGGACTCCTCGGCCAGTTCGTCGCGGGGCACGTGCCGGGCGACCAGGTGCACCTCGGGCGCGGCGTCGTCGGCGAGCAGCGCGTCCTCGAGCTCGGCGTCCCCGGCCGCACCACCGCCCAGCGCCTCGCGCCAGGCCGACACGATCCACCCGGGGTGGTCGGTGGCCAGCGCCAGCCGCCGGTCGCCGTCGGCGCCGAGCCGCTCGAGCCAGGCGGCGCGGTCACCGCCGGCGGCCACCTTCCGCAGCACGGCGTTGACCAGCCCGGAGGCCCCGGCGCCGACGATCGCGCGGGTGAGGTCGACGGTGGTCGCGACGGCGGCGTGCGCCGGCACCCGCAGGTCGAGCAGCTGGTAGGCGCCGAGGCGCAGCAGGTCCAGGACGCGCCGGTCGAGGTCGGCCAGCGGGCGGTCGACCAGCCGGGCGAGCACCGCGTCGAGCGTGCCCTGCGCACGCAGCGCCCCGTAGGCCAGCTGGGTGGCGAAGGCGGCGTCGCGCGGCTCGAGGGAACGCTCGCGGAGCAGCTGCGGCAGCAGCAGGTTGGCGTAGGCCTCCCGCGCCGAGACGCCGTCGAGGACGTCGTAGGCGGTCAGCCGGGCACCGTCGAGCGCCGGACGGCGCGGCGGGCGGTCGCGGCGCCCGCCACGCGGGCCGGCCGGGCGCCGGGGCGGGCGGCTCACGACTCCTCCTCGCCGGCGCTCGTCGTCGCCACGGGCCAGGCTGCTCCGCCCCTGCGTGACCTCGCGGGCCCGGTCACGAGCCCAGCCGCTCGCCGGGTGCCGGACGGGCGCCGCGGGCCCAGTCGGCCGCGGGCAGCACCCGCTTGCCCGCCGGCTGCACCTCGCCCAGCCGCACCGAGCCGCGGCCGGTGCCGACGACGACGCCGCCCGGCCCGGCCGACACCTCCCCGGGCGCCAGCGCCGGGGCGCTCGGCAGCGGCTCGACCGGGCCCAGGCGCAGCCGGTCGCCGCGCCAGGTGGTCCACGCGCCCGGCACCGGGGTCAGCCCGCGCACCCGCCGGTCGACGACGTGCGCGGGCAGCTCCCAGTCGACCCGGGCGTCGGCGGTCTCGAGCCGCGGCGCGAGGCTGACCCCCTCGGCCGGCTGGGGCCGCGGGACCAGCGTGCCGGCGGCGATGCCGTCGAGGGTGGCCACCAGCAGCCGGGCGCCGCTGACCGCCAGCCGGCCGAGCAGGTCGCCGGCGGTGTCGCGCGGGCCGATCGGCTCGGTGACCACGCCGAAGACCGGGCCGGTGTCCAGGCCCTGCTCGAGCCGGAAGGTGCACGCGCCGGTGACCTCGTCGCCGGCCATGACCGCGTGCTGCACGGGCGCGGCGCCGCGCCAGGCCGGCAGCAGCGAGAAGTGCAGGTTCACCCAGCCGTGCGCGGGCAGCTCCAGCGCCGCGGGCGGGACCAGCGCGCCGTAGGCGACCACCGGCGCGCAGTCGACGGCGAGGCCCGCGAGCTGCCCGAGGAACTCCGGCTCGCGCGGCGAGCGCGGCTGCAGCACCGGCAGCCCGGCGGCGTCGGCGCGCTCGGCCACCGGGGAGCGGCTGACCTTCCGGCCGCGGCCGGAGCGGGCGTCGGGCCGGGTGAGCACGGCGACCACCTCGTGGTCGGAGGCCAGCAGCGCGTCCAGCGAGGGGACGGCGGCCTCGGGCGTCCCGGCGAACAGGAGCCTCAGTGGGGGCTCACCTCCACGCGCGGCACCCAGGCGCCCATGCCGGCCCACTCGGCCTCGGCCAGCGCGGCCCGTGCCGCGGCGGCGGCCTCGGGGTCGAGCCGGTCGACGAACACGACGCCGTCGAGGTGGTCGACCTCGTGCTGCACCGCGCGGGCCAGCAGGTCCGAGCCCTCCACCCGCACCGGGTCGCCGTGCTGGTCCCAGCCGGTGGCGACGACGTGCAGGTGGCGGCGGCAGTCGAAGCGGAAGCCCGGGATGGACAGGCAGCCCTCGGGCGCCTCCTCGGTCTCGTCGCCGACGAGGTCGACCGAGGGGTTGACCAGGTGGCCCACCTCGCCGTCGACGTACCAGGTGAAGACCCGCAGCCCGACGCCGATCTGCGGCGCGGCGAGCCCGGCGCCGCCGGCGGCGTGCATGGTGTCGGTCAGGTCCGCGACGAGCCGGCGCAGCTCCGCGTCGAAGTCGACGACGGGCGCCGCGGGCCGGTGCAGGACCGGGTCGCCCAGCAGCCGGATGGGGGTGATGCTCACCCGCCCAGCGTAGGTGGGGGCGGGCGGGAACCCGTCACACGAGGTCGAGCGGGTCGAGCTGGACGCGGACGTGCTCGGGCACCTTGCGGGCGCTGCGCACGCCCTGCACCTCGGCCAGGGCGGTCGCCAGCGCCAGGCCCTCGGTGCGCGGCACCCGCACGAGGTACCGCTCGCGCTCGCCGTCCTGCCCGGGCCGCGGGGGCTCGGGCACCGGGCCGAGCAGGTCGGCGCCGTCGGGCAGCCGCGCGGCGCCCAGGAACTCCGCCAGCGCCGCCGGCGACCCGGACAGCGCGGCCATCCGGGTGGCCGGCGGGAAGCCGAGCTCGCGGCGGTCGGCGAGCTCGCGCCCGGCCAGCCAGCCCGGGTCCCAGCGGACCAGCGCCTGGACGACGGGGTGCGCGGCGTCGGCGGCGACGACGACCGAGCCGTGCGCCCGCACGAGCGTGGCGGCGTTCATCCAGCGGCGCAGGGTCTCCTCCCCCGCCCGCAGGTCCGCCCGCCCGAGCAGCGCCCACGAGTCCAGCAGCAGCGCGGCGCCGTAGCCGCCCTCGGCGACCGGCTCGGCGCCCGGCGTGGCCACGACCAGCTGCGGCCCGGCGGGCACCGACGGCAGCACGCCGGACCCGCGTCCGGACACCCGCACCGGCGCGCCGGGGAACGCCCGGCCCAGCTCCTCGGCGGTGCGGTTGGCGCCGACGACGGAGGCGCGCAGCTTCGTCCCGTGGCAGTGCGGGCAGTCGAAGGTGGCCGCGGGGCGGGCGCACCAGCGGCAGGCGGGCACCCGCGAGCCGCCCGGCCCGGGCGTGGGCGCGATGCCCAGCGGCCCGGAGCAGACCGCGCAGCGGGCCGGCGCCCGGCAGCGGTCGCACGACAGCCCGGGCGCGTAGCCGGCGCGCGGCACCTGGACCAGCACCGGCGTGCCCTCGGCCAGCGCCGCGCGGGCCACCCGGTGGGCGAGGCTCGGCAGCCGGGCGGTGCGCGCGGCCGGGTCGCGGGCCAGCTCGTGGTCCTCGCCGAGGGCCTGCACCCGCGGGGCGACCGCGCGCAGCGTGGCGCGGTCGGCGACGAGCTCGTGCGCCCAGCCGCTCTCGACCAGCAGCGCCGCCTCGGCGGTGCGCGCGGTGGCCGCGACGACGGCGGCGCACGAGGACAGGTGGGCGCGGTGCACCAGCACGTCGCGGGCGTGCGCGTACGGGGCGCGGGGCTCGGCGTGCAGGTCGTCGCCGTCGTCCCAGACCGCGACCAGACCCAGGTCGGCGACCGGCGCGAACGCCGCCGCGCGGGTGCCGAGGACGACCTTGGCGCTGCCGCGGGCGGCGTCGAGGAAGCGGCGGTAGCGGGCGTCGGGGGCGGCGTCGGCGCGGAGCACGACGAACGACCCCTCCGGCAGCCGGGTGCCGGCCGCGGCCTCCAGCCGGTCCAGGTCGCGGCCGTCGGGGACGACCACCAGCGCCCCCCGGCCGCCGGACAGCGCCGCCTGGCACAGCTCGGCCAGCCGGGCCGGCCAGTCCTCCCCCGGCAGCGCCGTCCACACCGCGCGGGCGGGCCGGCCCTCGGCGACGGCGGCGAGCAGCGCCGGCCCGGTCGGGTAGCGGGCGAAGCCGGCCGGGTCCGGCGGTGCCGGCGGCGCCGGGGGCTCGGCCGGCGGGCGCTTCTCCGCGGCCGCCCGGCGCGGCGGGACGGCCAGCCGCAGGACGTCGGTCAGCGTGCCGCCCCAGCGCTGCGCGACCGAGCGGGCCAGCGCGGCCACCTCGGGGGTGAGCACCGGCTCGGAGGAGACCAGCTTGGCCAGCGGGGCGAGCGTGCGGCCGGAGTCGCTGACGTCGGTGAGCTCGAGGACGAAGCCGTCGACCAGCTGCCCGGCGAAGCGCACCCGCACCCGGCAGCCGGCCCGGACCTCGCCGGCCATCTCGTCCGGGACCGCGTAGTCGAAGGCCCGGTCGAGGTGGGCCAGCGGCACGTCGACGACGACCCGGGCCACCCGCGGGCTGCGGGCGGCCGGGCCGGCCGGCGCGTCCGTGGTCTCGGGACTGGCGGGTGCCGAGGTCAGCGCTGTTCTCCGTTCGGCGGGGTCGTGTCGCAGCAGTGTCCCCGCCGGGTCCGACATCCCGGCCCGCTGCAGGGGCCCGCCGCGAACCCGGTGACGCGCTGGGAGGCCACCCTCCGGGGCCCCCGCCTGCGCCTGCGAGGCGTGGGGGGGTGGGCCTCCGTCAGCCCACGGCGGAGCGGAGGGCCTCCACGCGGTCGGTGCGCTCCCAGGGCAGCTCGACGTCGGTGCGGCCGAAGTGGCCGTACGCGGCGGTCGGCCCGTAGATCGGCCGCAGCAGGTCCAGGTCGCGCACGATCGCGCCGGGGCGCAGGTCGAACACCGTGGTGACCGCCTTCTCCAGGACGTCGTCCGCGACGGTGCCGGTGCCGTGGGTGTCGACGAACAGGCCGACCGGGTGCGCGGCGCCGATGGCGTAGGCCACCTGCACCTCGCAGCGGCGGGCCAGGCCGGCGGCGACGACGTTCTTGGCCACCCAGCGCATCGCGTAGGCGCCGGAGCGGTCGACCTTCGAGGGGTCCTTGCCGGAGAACGCGCCGCCGCCGTGGCGGGCCATGCCGCCGTAGGTGTCGACGATGATCTTGCGGCCGGTCAGCCCGGCGTCGCCCATCGGGCCGCCGATGACGAACTTGCCGGTCGGGTTCACCAGCAGCCGGTAGCCGTCGGTGGGCAGGCCGAGGGCCTGCAGCTCCGGCTCGACGACGAGCTCCTGCACGTCGGGGGTGAGCAGCTGCTCGATGGAGATGTCCTCGGCGTGCTGCGAGGAGACGACGACGGTGTCGACGCCGACCGGCCGGTCGTCCTCGTAGACGACGGTGACCTGGGTCTTGCCGTCGGGGCGCAGGTAGGGCACCGAGCCGTCCTTGCGGACCGCGGACAGCCGGCGCGAGAGCCGGTGGGCCAGCGCGATCGGCAGCGGCATGAGCTCGGGGGTCTCGTCGGTGGCGTAGCCGAACATCAGGCCCTGGTCGCCGGCGCCCTGGCGCTCGATCTCGTCGTCGGTGGTGCCGGTGGTGCGCGCCTCGTAGGCGGTGTCCACGCCCTGCGCGATGTCCGGCGACTGCGCGCCGATGGAGACGCTGACGCCGCAGGAGGCGCCGTCGAAGCCCTTGCGGGAGGAGTCGTAGCCGATCCGCAGCACGGTGCGGCGGACGACGTCGGCGATGTCGACGTAGCCGGCGGTGGTGACCTCCCCGGCGATGTGGACCTGGCCGGTGGTGATGAGCGTCTCGACGGCGACGCGGCTGCGCGGGTCCTGCGCCAGCATCTCGTCGAGGATCGCGTCGCTGATCTGGTCGGCGATCTTGTCCGGGTGGCCCTCGGTCACCGACTCGGACGTGAAGAGGCGGCGTGGCACTCGGTTCTCCCTGGGTCGGTGACGAGATCGCGGCGCGGCCTGCCCGCGCCGTGGGAGCAACTTACCGGCGCGTCCAGCCCGTGGCAGCCGCCGGTCAGGCGAGACGGGGCAGGACGACCTGCCAGACCGCCGCGGCGACGGCGTCCTTGCTGCCGTGGGGCACCTCCGTGGCGGTGCCGTCGGCGGCGAGGACGACCGCGGCGTTGTCCGGGCGGCCGAACACCCCGCCGCCGGAGACGTCGTTGACGACGAGCAGGTCGCAGCCCTTGCGGGCGAGCTTGGCGCGGGCGTGGGCCAGCACGTCGGCGTCGGCGTCGCCGGTCTCGGCGGCGAAGCCGATCACGAGCTGCCCGGGGGCGCGCTTGGTGACCAGCTCGGCGAGCACGTCGGGGTTGCGCACCAGCGGGACGGCGTCGGGCTCGCTCGCGCTGTCCTTCTTGAGCTTGGTGGCCGCGACGGTGGCCGGCCGGAAGTCCGCGACCGCCGCCGCCATGACGACGACGTCGGCTGCCGCCTCCCCGCCGGACCCAGCCTCGGCGAGCATCGCGGCGCGCAGCTCCTCCGCCGTCCCGGCCGGGACCACGCGGACGCCGAACGGCGCGGGCAGGTCGACGTTGGCCGCGACGAGGGTGACGTCGGCGCCGCGGGCGGCGGCGACGCGGGCCAGCGCCCAGCCCTGCCTGCCCGACGAGCGGTTGCCCAGGTAGCGCACCGGGTCCAGCGGCTCGCGGGTGCCGCCGGCGCTGATCAGGACGCGGCGGCCGGTGAGGTCGGCCCGCACGACGCCGGCGCCCGCCGCGAGGACCACCTGCGCCAGCGCGGCGACGTCGGCGGGCTCGGGCAGCCGGCCGGGCCCGGAGTCGGGGCCGGTCAGCCGGCCGACGGCCGGCGGCAGCACGATCGAGCCGCGGCGGCGGAGCGTGGCGACGTTGTCCTGGGTGGCCGGGTGCAGCCACATCTCGGTGTGCATGGCCGGCACGAACACGACCGGGCAGTGCGCGGTGAGCAGGGTGGCGGTGAGCAGGTCGTCGGCGCGGCCCGTGGCGGCGCGGGCCAGCAGGTCGGCGGTGGCGGGGGCGACCACGACGAGGTCCGCCTCCTGGCCGATGCGGACGTGCGCCACCTCGGGCACGTCGGACCAGACGTCGGTGGTGACCGGGTGGCCGGACAGCGCCTCGAAGGTCGCCGCACCGACGAAGTGCAGCGCACCGGGGGTGGGGACGACGCGGACGTCGTGCCCGGCCTCGGTCAGCGCGCGCAGCAGCAGGGCGGCCTTGTAGGCGGCCACGCCCCCGGCGACGCCCAGCACGATCCGGCTCATGCGTTCCATCCTCCCGCAGACGCGACGACGCCCCCGGCCAGGCCGGGGGCGTCGTCACCACTTCTGGGGCCGGGCGGCCTAGTTGTCGCCGGCGGTGTGGGTCAGCAGGCCCTCGTTGATCTCGCGCAGCGCGATCGACAGGGGCTTCTCCTGGGGCGCGGTGTCGACCAGCGGGCCGACGTACTCGAGCAGGCCCTCGGAGAGCTGGCTGTAGTAGGCGTTGATCTGCCGCGCGCGCTTGGCGGCGAAGATCACCAGGCCGTACTTGCTGCTGGTGCGCTCGAGCAGCTCGTCGATCGGCGGGTTGGTGATGCCCTCGGGGGCGGGTGCGACTCCGGACACGGGCGGGCGTGCTCCTCGGTTGGCTCGGTGGGAGTGGGGGGCCTCGGGTGGCCGGTCACTCGGAGGCGCCGGCGGCCTTTCCTGCCGACGGCGCGACCAGCAATCCTACCAACTCGTCCGCGGCCCTCGCGACGTCGTCGTTGACCACCACGACGTCGAACTCCCCCGCGGCGTCCAGCTCGGCCTGCGCGATCGCGAGCCGGCGCTCCTGCACGGCCGGCGGCTCCGAGCCGCGGCCGGCCAGCCGGCTCTTCAGCTCCGCCCACGACGGCGGGGCGAGGAAGACGAGCTGGGCCTCCTGGGCGCGCGCCCGCACCTGGCGGGCGCCCTGCAGCTCGATCTCGAGCAGCGCCGGGGCCCCGGCCGCGAGACGCTCGCGGACCGGGGCGGCCGGCGTGCCGTAGCGGTTGCCCGCGTACTCGGCCCACTCGAGGAGGCCGTCCTCGGCGACCAGCCGGTCGAACTCGGCGTCGCTGAGGAAGTGGTAGTGCACCCCGTCGACCTCGCCCGGGCGCTGCCGGCGGGTGGTCACCGACACCGAGACCCACACGTCGGGGTACCGGCGGCGGACCTCGGCGACGACGGTGCCCTTGCCGACCCCCGAGGGTCCGGAGAGCACCGTCAGGCGCGCCGGGGCAGGGATCGGCTGGGCAGTCGGCAACGGGTGGTCCCTCGTGGTGCTGGCGTCGGACGGGTGGTGCGGCGGTGCGACCTCAGACCGTCGAGTCGGCGGGCACCTGGTCGGCGACGACGTTCTCGCCGCCGAACTCCGCCTCCAGCGCCTTGCGCTGGTTGGCGCCCAGGCCGCGCACCCGGCGGGTCGGGGAGATCTCGAGCCGCTCCATGATCTTCGCAGCCCGGGCCTTGCCCACGCCGGGCAGGGACTCGAGCACCGCGGAGACGCGCATCTTGCCGATGACCTCGTCGGTCTCGCCCTGCTTGAGGACGTCGCCGACCGTGGCGCCCTTGCTCTTGAGCCGCTCGCGGAGCTCGGCGCGCGCCTTGCGGGCGGCGGCGGCCTTCTCCAGGGCGGCGGCGCGCTGTTCGGGGGACAGGTCGGGGAGGGGCATGGTGCGTCCCATCGTGTCGTTGCCGGGGATCTGCGACCCGGCGGGTACGTGCGGTGTCGGGTGCGGGGCCCGCGGTCTGGGCGCCGACGATCAACCTAGTAACCCCGAATCCGCAGGTCACGCGCTGTTTGCGCGAGGTTTTCGACCTCCGGTCGTCCGCTCGTGACGCCCTGTGGAAGGTCGGCGTGACCGTCCGTGAACACCGCAGGTCACAAAGTATACGAAACGCATTCGTATCGGGTCACCGGCTCCGACACGACCGCACGTGACACGCCGGACGGCGCGCCGGGACGCCCGTCGGCAGGCGGGCCGGCGGCCGGCTCAGCCGGCCAGGTCCTCGGCCCAGCGGGCGGCCGCGGCGCGCAGCCCGGCGGGGTCCGGGCCCGCGGCGAGCACGTCGCGGGAGACGGTCGGGACGACCGCGCGGCCGGTGCCGAACAGCCGCCGCAGGTCCGCGGCCGAGCCGCCCTGAGCGCCCAGCCCCGGCGCGAGCACCGGGCCGCCCAGCCCGTCGAGGTCGACGTCGAGCTCGCCCAGCGTGGCGCCGACGACGACGCCGAACGACCCGGTCGTGGCGCCCCAGCGGCTGCCGAGGTCCTGCACCGCGCCGGGGTCGGGCAGCGGGTCGCCCACCACCCAGCCGGGGGTGTTCCAGCCGCGGACGGTGTCGACGACGGCCTGCGCCACCGACCGCTCCCCCACCGCCGCGTGCTGCAGCGTGCCGGCGTCGGGGTTGGACGTGCGGGCCAGCACGAACAGCCCGCCGCCGGTGAGCCGGGCGGTGTCCACGGCCGGCTGCAGCGAGCCCGGCCCCAGGTAGGGGCTGACGGTGAGCGCGTCGACCGCGCACGGGTGCTCCGGGCGCAGCACGTCGGCGTAGGCGTCCATCGTCGAGCCGATGTCGCCGCGCTTGGCGTCGAGCAGCACCAGCGCCCCGGCCGCGCGGGCCCGGGCGACGGCGTCCTCCAGCACGGCCAGGCCGCGCGAGCCGTGCCGCTCGAAGAACGCCGACTGCGGCTTGAGCACCGCGACCTCGCCGGCCAGTGTGTCCACCACCGTGTCGGTGAACCGGCGCAGCCCGTCGACGTCGTCGGCCAGTCCCCAGCGCTCCAGCAGCGGTGTGTGCGGGTCGATGCCCACGCACAGCGGCCCCCGGGCCGCGACGGCGTCGGCGAGGCGCTGCCCGAACCGCGCGCTCACCGGGGCACCGACCGCGGCAGGGTGTCGCCGTGCGCGGCGATGCAGTCGCGGGCGAGGAAGGGGTCGGCGAAGGCGCCCGACGCCGACTGCACGGCGTCGGCGCCGGCCTCGTGCAGCGCCGCGAACGACGCCGGGTCGGTGACCCCGCCCATCGCCAGCACGTCGAAGCGCCGGCCGGACGCCTCGCGCAGCGCCACGAGCCGGCGGGTGAAGTCCAGCGCCCGGCCGCGCACGGCCGCCCCCGACAGCCCGGCCACCGCGCGGCCGGGGAAGGTCGGCTCGCCGTCGCCGCGCACCACCCGGCTCGCCACCGTGTTGATGCCCGCGACGCCGTCGACCAGCGGCGCCAGCCGGGGCACCAGCGCGGCCAGCCGGTCCTCGTCGAGCCAGGACAGCTTGGCGACCAGCCCGGTGCGGTCGTCCAGCGCGCGGCGCACGCGCGCGACGACGGCGACGGTGGCGTCCGCGTCCAGGCACAGCGGCGGCTTCACGCCGTCCGGCGAGGCCGACAGCGTGTTCGGGCACGACAGGTTGAGCTCGACGACGGTCGCCCCGGCCTCCTGGGCCATCGCCGCCACCCGGGCGAAGTCGTCGACCAGGGCGGGGCCGTCGCCGGACCCCATGACGCTGACCAGCAGCAGCTGGTCGGCGTCGACGGCGGCCAGCGACCGCTCGAGGTCGGCCATCCACTCCCGCGGCGCCGGCGAGGGCACGCCGAAGGAGTTGACCGTGCTGACGTCCGGGGAGCCGGGCTCCACCCAGTCCCAGGGGTCGGAGACGACGGCGTCACCCGGCGGGCGCGGCGCGAACGTCCAGTTCGGCTGCACGTTCGGCTCGTGCGCCCGGCTGCGCACGGTCTTGTAGGTGAGCACGCTGAACCCGTTGCGGGCGTGGAAGCGGACCCACTCCTCCCCGCCGTTCAGCACGCACGCCGGCACCCCCAACGGGAAGGCGACGTCGCGGCCGAGCACCCGCCACCGCCGGTCACCGGCCCGCGGCCGCCGCGGCAGCCGCGGGCCGACGGGGGCCGGCAGGTTGTCGCGGTAGGAGCCGAGCAGGTCGTAGGACGGCGTCCGCACCCCGTGCGCGGCCAGCAGCCCGCCGTGCCCGGCGAAGAACGCCACCCGGGTGAGCAGCGGCAAGTCGGCGTCGCCGGCCTCCCCCGCCGCCAGCCGCGCGGCGAGGCCCTCGGCGGCGGCCCGCAGCGCGGCGAGCTCGTCGGCCGGCGGCGTCGCGAACCGGGTGACCCCGGCCAGGAACGACGCCGCCAGCCCGTCGAGCAGCCCGCGGGCGACCAGGTCGTCCCGCACCTGCCCGACGACGCTCACGGGCGCGGCGCCGGCGCGGCGGTCAGACCGGCGTGGACCTCCTGCAGGCTGCGCACGCCGAGGCCGCCGCGGCGCAGGGCCTCGACGCCCTGCACCGCCGCCGCCAGCCCCTGCACCGTGGTGACGCACGGGATGCCGGCGGCCACCGCCGCGGTGCGGATCTCGTAGCCGTCCAGCCGCGGCCCGCTGTTGCCCGGCGACCCGAACGGCGTGTTCACCACGACGTCGACGTCGCCGGCGAGGATCCGCTCGACGCAGTTGCCCGGGCCCTCGCTGTACTTGCCGACCACCTCGCAGTCCACGCCGTTGCGGCGCAGCACCCGCGCGGTGCCGGCGGTGGCGAGCACCCGGAAGCCGAGGTCGGCCAGCCGCTTGACCGGGAACACCGCGGCCCGCTTGTCCCGGTTGGCCAGCGAGACGAAGACCGTGCCCCCGGTGGGCAGCGAGCCGTAGGCGGCGGCCTGGGACTTGGCGAACGCGGTCCCGAAGCCGTCGTCGAGGCCCATGACCTCGCCGGTGGACTTCATCTCCGGTGACAGGACCGTGTCGACGCCGTGGCCCTCGACGGTGCGGAACCGGTGGAAGGGCAGCACCGCCTCCTTGACCGCGATCGGCGCGTGCTCGGGCAGGTCGGTGCCGTCGCCGGTGGCCGGCAGCACACCGGTGGTGCGCAGGTCGGCGATCGTCTCCCCCACCGCGATCCGCGCCGCGGCCTTGGCCAGCTGCACCGCGGTCGCCTTGGACACGAACGGCACCGTGCGGCTGGCCCGCGGGTTGGCCTCCAGCACGTACAGGACGTTGTCCTTGAGCGCGTACTGCACGTTGAGCAGCCCGCGGACGCCGATCCGGGCGGCCAGCGCCTCGGTGGCGGTGCGGATCTGCGCCAGGTCGGAGGAGCCCAGGGTGATGGGCGGCAGCGCGCACGCGGAGTCGCCGGAGTGGATGCCGGCCTCCTCGATGTGCTCCATGACGCCGCCGAGGTAGAGCTCGGTGCCGTCGTAGAGCGCGTCGACGTCGATCTCGACGGCGTCCTCGAGGAACCGGTCGACCAGCACCGGGTGCGCGGGGCTGACGTCGGTGGCCTTGGCGATGTAGGCCTCGAGCGTGGCGTCGTCGTAGACGATCTCCATGCCGCGCCCGCCGAGCACGTAGGACGGGCGGACAAGCACGGGGTAGCCGATCGCGGCGGCGATCGCGCGGGCCTCGGCGAACGTCGTCGCGGTGCCGTGCTCGGGCGCTCGGAGGGCGGCGTCGGCGAGCACCCGGGAGAACGCCCCGCGGTCCTCGGCGTCGTCGATGGCCTCGGGCGAGGTGCCCAGCACCGGCACGCCGGCGTCCTTGAGCCGCTGCGCGAGGCCCAGCGGCGTCTGCCCGCCGAGGGTGCAGACGACCCCGGCCACCGGCCCGGCGGCGCGCTCGGCCTCGACCACCTCGAGGACGTCCTCGAAGGTCAGCGGCTCGAAGTACAGCCGGTCGGCGGTGTCGTAGTCGGTGGAGACGGTCTCGGGGTTGCAGTTGACCATCACGGCCTCGTAGCCGGCGTCCTGCAGCGCCATGACCGCGTGCACGCACGAGTAGTCGAACTCGATGCCCTGCCCGATCCGGTTGGGCCCGGAGCCGAGGATCAGCACGGCCGGCTTCTCCCGCGGCTCGACCTCGGTCTCCTCGTCGTAGGACGAGTAGTGGTACGGCGTGCGGGCGGCGAACTCGGCGGCGCAGGTGTCCACGGTCTTGAACACGGGCCGGACGCCGAGCCGGTGGCGCAGCAGCCGGACGCCGTCCTCCCCCGACAGCTCCGGCCGCAGCGCGGCGATCTGCCGGTCGCTCAACCCGTGCCGCTTGGCCCGGCGCAGCACCGCGGCGGTGAGCGCCGGCGCCTCGCGGACCTCCGCGCCGACCTCCCCGACCAGCGCGATCTGGTCGACGAACCACGGGTCGAAGCCGCTGGCCTCGGCGACCTGCTCGACGGTGGCGCCGGCGCGCAGCGCCGCCTCGGCCACGTACAGCCGCCCGTCGACCGGCGTGCGCAACGCCTCGAGCAGCTCCTCGGCCGTCGACCCGTCCTCCGGGCCGGTCCAGAAGCCCGCCACCTTCGTCTCGGTGGACCGCATCGCCTTGCCCAGCGCCTCGGGGAAGTTGCGGCCCAGCGCCATGACCTCGCCGACGCTCTTCATCGTCGTGGTCAGCCGCGGGTCGGCGCCGGGGAACTTCTCGAACGCGAACCGCGGGATCTTCACGACGACGTAGTCCAGCGCCGGCTCGAAGCTGGCCGGGGTGACGCCGGTGATGTCGTTGGTGATCTCGTCGAGGGTGTAGCCGATGGCGAGCTTCGCGGCGATCTTGGCGATCGGGAAACCGGTGGCCTTCGACGCCAGCGCCGACGACCGGGAGACGCGCGGGTTCATCTCGATGACGACCAGGCGCCCGTCGGCGGGGTTGACGGCGAACTGGATGTTGCACCCGCCGGTGTCGACGCCGACCTCGCGCAGCACCGCGATGCCGACGTCGCGCATCCGCTGGTACTCGACGTCGGTGAGCGTCATGGCCGGCGCGACCGTGACCGAGTCGCCGGTGTGCACGCCCATCGCGTCGACGTTCTCGATCGAGCAGACGACGACCACGTTGTCGCTGCGGTCGCGCATGAGCTCGAGCTCGTACTCCTTCCAGCCGAGCACCGACTCCTCGACGAGCACGGTGTGCACCGGGGAGTCCGCGAGGCCGTGGGAGGCCATCCGGCGCAGCATCGCCTCGTCGGTGGCGAAGCCGGAGCCGAGGCCGCCCATGGTGAAGCTCGGCCGGATGACGACGGGGTAGCCGACCTCGGCGGCGGTCTCCAGCGCCTCCTCGACGGTGGAGCACACCCGCGAGCGCGGGGCGTCGGCGCCGATCGACCGGACGATGTCCTTGAACATCTGCCGGTCCTCGCCGCGGTTGATCGCGTCGACGTCGGCGCCGATGAGCCGGACGCCGTAGCGCTCCAGCGTGCCGTTCTCGTACAGGCCGATGGCGATGTTGAGCGCGGTCTGCCCGCCGAGGGTGGCCAGCAGCGCGTCGGGGCGCTCCTTGGCGATCACCCGCTCGACGAACTCCGGCGTCAGCGGCTCGACGTAGGTGGCGTCGGCGACGTCGGGGTCGGTCATGATCGTCGCCGGGTTGCTGTTGACCAGGCTGACCCGCAGGCCCTCGGCGCGCAGCACGCGGCAGGCCTGGGTGCCGGAGTAGTCGAACTCCGCGGCCTGGCCGATGAGGATCGGCCCGGAGCCGATGACCAGGACGTGCGAGATGTCGGTGCGCTTGGGCATCAGGCGTTCTCCCCCGTGCTGTGCTGGACCAGCGGCGCCGGGCTGACCGCGTCCCCGCCGTCCCGCGTGGCCTGCAGGAGGTCGACGAACCGCTGGAACAGCGGTGCCGCGTCGTGCGGGCCGGCGGCGGACTCGGGGTGGAACTGGACGCTGAACGCCGGGGCGTCGAGCAGCCGCAGCCCCTCGACGACGTCGTCGTTGAGGCCGACGTGGCTGACCTCGACCCGTCCGTAGGGGGTGTCGGTGGGCCGGTCCAGCGGCGCGTCGACGGCGAACCCGTGGTTGTGGCTGGTCACCCGGACGGTGCCGCTGACGCGGTCGAGCACCGGCTGGTTGAGGCCGCGGTGGCCGAAGCGCAGCTTGTAGGTGCCCAGGCCCAGCGCCCGGCCGAGGATCTGGTTGCCGAAGCAGATGCCGAACAGCGGCCGGCCGGCGTCGAGCACGCCCCGCACCGCGGCGACGGCGTAGTCGGCCGCGGCCGGGTCGCCGGGGCCGTTGGAGAGGAACACGCCGTCGGGGCCGGCGGCGAGCAGGTCCTGCGCGGTCGCGGTCGAGGGCAGCACGTGCGTCTCGACGCCGAGCGCGGCGAGGTGCCGCGGGGTGGCGGTCTTGATGCCGAGGTCGAGCGCGGCGATGGTGAACCGCCGCTCCCCCACCGCCGGGACGACGTAGGGCTCGCGGGTGCTCACCTGCGGCGCGAGGTCGGCGCCGGCCATGCCCTCGGCGGCGCGCACCCGGGCGAGCAGGGCGTCGGGGTCGGTGGACTCGCTGCTGATCCCGGCGCGCATCGCGCCGCGCTCGCGCAGGTGCCGGGTCAGGGCGCGGGTGTCGATGCCGCTGATCCCGACGACGCCCTGCGCGGCGAGCTCGTCGTCGAGGCTGCCGGTGGCCCGCCAGTTGGCCGGGCGGCGGGCGGGGTCGCGGACGACGAACCCGGCCACCCACATGCGGCGGCTCTCGTCGTCCTCGCCGTTGACGCCGGTGTTGCCGACGTGCGGCGCGGTCATCGTGACGATCTGGCCGGCGTAGCTGGGGTCGGTCAGCGTCTCCTGGTAGCCGGTCATCCCGGTGGCGAACACCGCCTCGCCGACCGTCGTCCCGACCTTGCCGTAGGACTCGCCGCGGAACGTCCGCCCGTCCTCGAGGACGAGGATCGCCTCGCTCACTTCACTGCCTTTCCGTCGAGCACCGTCGCCTCGCCCCGCAGGAACGTGGCGACGACCCGGCCGGGCAGCTCCCGGCCGGCGTAGGGACTGTTGCGGCTGCGGCTGGCCAGCGCGGCCGGGTCGACGGTGGCCCGGGCGGCGGGGTCCAGCAGCAGCAGGTTGGCCGGCTCACCCGGCGCCAGCGGGCGCCCGTGACCGGCCAGGCGGCCGATGGCCGCGGGGCGGGCCGACGTGCGGTCGGCGACGCCGGCCCAGTCGAGCAGGCCGGGCTCCACCAGCGTCTCCAGCACCACCGACAGCGCCTGCTCCAGCCCGAGCATCCCGGGCCGGGCCTGCGCCCACTCGCTCTCCTTGTCCTCCACCGCGTGCGGCGCGTGGTCGGTGGCGACGGCGTCGATCGTGCCGTCGGCCAGGCCGGCGCGGAGGGCGTGGACGTCCTCGTCGGTGCGCAGCGGCGGGTTGACCTTGAACACCGGGTCGTAGGACTCGGCGCAGGCCTCGGTGAGCAGCAGGTGGTGCGGGGTGACCTCGGCGGTCACCTGCACGCCGCGGGACTTCGCCCAGCGCAGGATCTCCACGGAGCCGGCGGTGGAGACGTGGCAGACGTGCAGCCGGGCTCCCACGTGCTGGGCGAGCAGCACGTCGCGGGCGATGACCGCCTCCTCGGCGGCGGCCGGCCAGCCGGTCAGCCCGAGCCGCGCGGAGCGGTCGCCCTCGTTCATCTGCGCGCCGGCGGTCAGCCGCGGCTCCTCGGCGTGCTGCGCGACGACGCCGTCGAAGGCCTTGACGTACTCCAGCGCGCGGCGCATGAGCGCGGGGTCGGCCACGCAGTGCCCGTCGTCGGAGAAGACCCGCACGCGGGCGGCGGAGTCGGCCATCGCGCCGAGCTCGGCCAGCCGCTCGCCGCGCAGCCCGACGGTGACCGCGCCGACCGGCACGACGTCGACCAGCCCAGCCTCCTGGCCCAGCCGCCACACCTGCTCGACGACGCCGGCGGTGTCGGCGACCGGGTCGGTGTTGGCCATGGCGTGCACCGCGGTGAACCCGCCGAGCGCCGCGGCGCGGCTGCCGGTCTCCACCGTCTCGGCGTCCTCGCGGCCGGGCTCGCGCAGGTGGGTGTGCAGGTCGACCAGGCCGGGCAGGGCGACCAGCCCGTCCGCGTCGACGACGGTCGCGCCGGTGGCGGACAACCGGTCCCCGACCGCGGCGATCCGCCCGTCCTGGAGCAGCAGGTCGGCGGGCTCGCCGCCGAGCACGCGCGCCCCCTTGATGAGCGTGGTCACGAGGAGGCCCCTCCCAGGAGCAGGTAGAGCACGGCCATCCGGACGCTGACGCCGTTGCCGACCTGCTCGACGATCGTCGAGCGGACCGAGTCGGCGACGTCGGCGGCGATCTCCATGCCGCGGTTCATCGGGCCGGGGTGCATGACGATCGCGTCGTCCGACAGCGCGGCCATCCGGACGGCGTCCAGGCCGTAGCGGCGGCTGTACTCGCGGGCGCTGGGGAAGAACGAGGCGTTCATCCGCTCGAGCTGGACCCGCAGCATCATCACGACGTCGGCCTTGGGCAGCACGGCGTCGAGGTCGTAGGAGACCTGCACCGGCCAGGACCCGACGCCGACCGGCAGCAGCGTCGGCGGCGCGACGAGGGTGACCTCCGCGCCGAGCGTCGTCAGCAGCCAGACGTTGGAGCGGGCCACCCGGCTGTGCAGGACGTCGCCGACGACCGCCACCCGCACGCCGTCGAGCCGGCCCAGCCGGCGGCGGATCGTGTAGGCGTCCAGCAGCGCCTGGGTGGGGTGCTCGTGGGTGCCGTCGCCGGCGTTGACGACGCTGCCGCGCACCCAGCCGGCCAACCGGTGCGGGGCGCCGGACGCCGAGTGGCGGACGACGATCGCGTCGCTGCCCATCGCCTCGAGGGTGAGCGCGGTGTCCTTGAGGCTCTCGCCCTTGGAGACGCTGCTGCCCTTGGCCGAGAAGTTGATGACGTCGGCGGACAGCCGCTTGGCCGCGAGCTCGAAGGAGATGCGGGTACGGGTGGAGTCCTCGTAGAAGAGGTTGACCACCGTGCGCCCGCGCAGCGTGGGCAGCTTCTTGACCTCGCGGCCGGCCAGCGCCTGGTCGATCTGCGCGGCGGTGTCGAGGACGAGCGTGGCGTCGGCGCGGTCGAGGTCGGCCGCGTCCAGCAGGTGGCGCTTCACCGGCCGGTCACCAGGACCTCGTCGGTGCCGTCGGTCTCGGCGAGGTGCACCCGGACCTTCTGCGCGCGCGAGGTGGGCACGTTCTTGCCCACGTAGTCGGCGCGGATCGGCAGCTCGCGGTGCCCGCGGTCGACCAGCACCGCCAGCTGCACCGCGCGGGGCCGGCCGAGGTCGCGCAGCGCGTCGAGGGCCGCGCGCACCGAGCGGCCGGAGAACAGGACGTCGTCGACGAGGACGACCAGCCGGCCGTCGATCCCCGCGGGCGGCAGGACGGTGTCCTCCAGCGCCCGGACGCCGCGCATCCGCAGGTCGTCGCGGTACAGGGTGATGTCGACGGTGCCGACGTCGACCGCCGTGCCGGCGAAGGCGGCGATGCGGGCGGCCAGCCGGCGGGCCAGCGGGGCGCCGCGGGTGGGGATGCCGACCAGGACGACGTCGGCGAGGCCGGCTGCGTCTCCGCCCACCCCGCCACCCCCGGCGCACTTCTCGATCACCTGGTGGGCCATGCGGTCGACGACGCGGGCGACGTCGGCTGCGGCGAGCAGCACGGTGGGCGCCGGGCCGTCGGACGGGTCTGTGGACTGGTTCCCGGGCAGGGGCCCGGTCGTGCCGGCCATCAGGCCTCCTTCCCCGCCTCACGGGACGGGTCGTTAAAGGAGTGGGGTGGACCGGTCTCGACCGTACTGCACCCCTCCGTGTGACCGTCGTCGCGCGTCGTGGCCCTGCAGGTGGGCGCGGGAGTCCCAGGATGATCCGCACGAGGGATGCGCTGTTGCCATCCGCCACTTGTGAGTACGCTGCGTGACGAACCGGCCTCCGACACGACGACGGACAGTGAGCAGAGACGCATGAGCACCGACTACTCACGGGCACTCGGCGCCCGGCTGCGGGCCATCCGCAACCAGCAGGGTCTCTCCCTCCAGGGCGTGGAGGACAAGTCGCACGGACGCTGGAAGGCCGTCGTCGTCGGGTCCTATGAACGCGGGGACCGCGCGGTGACCGTCCAGCGGCTCTCCGAGCTCGCCGTGTTCTACGGCGTGCCGGTCTCCGAGCTGCTGCCCGACCCGCGCCCCTCCTCGGCCGTCACCTCGACGACCAAGATCGTCCTGAACCTCGAGTCGCTGGGCTCGCTGCCCGCCGACGAGGCCGGCCCGCTCGCCCGCTACGCCTCGACCATCCAGGCGCAGCGCCACGACTACAACGGCAAGGTCCTCTCCATCCGCGCGGAGGACCTCAAGTCGCTGGCGATCATCTACGACATGAGCCCCGACGAGCTCACCACCCGGCTCATCGAGTGGGGCGTGCTCAACCCCGGCATGGACGGCGTCGGCGGCCCCGTCGACGACGAGGACGAGGCCTGGGACCGGCGCCGCGCCCCCCGCTGAGGAACACCGCTGTCCCGCGGCAGGCCTCGCGACAGCACGACGAGACCGGGCTGACGAGACCGGGCTGACGAGACCGGGCTACGGAGTGCGTGCGCCCCGGCCCACCGGCCGGGTCGGTCCGGCTCGGGTGACCGGGGCCTGTGTCCGCGCCCGCCCGGGTCCGCGGTCACAGCCGCGCGGACAGCCGCCGCCCGCGCAGCGTCAACTCCCCCCGGGCGCCGTTCGGAGGGCCCGTGCGCGGTGGCGGGTCCACGAGCGCGTCGGACAGCTCGGTCCGACCGGTGATGCCGAGCTTGCCGTAGATGTGAGAGAGGTGCGCCTCGACGGTGCGCACCGACACGACCAGCCGGTCCGCGATCTGCACGTTGCTCAACCCGAGGCTGGCCAGCCGAGCCACCTCCTGCTCCCGTGCGGTCAGGGACGGGGGCAGCAGCGCCTGCAGCGACTGACTGCCTGCCAGGCCGCACTCGCGTGCCAGCGTGACGGCCCGTGCCATGGCCGTGGCCGCCGCACGCCGCGCGCCCCGGCGCTCGTGGGCGGCCGCCGCCTCTGCGGCGGCGTCCGCAGCGGTCAGCAGCAGGCCGGCCTCCTCGAAGCGGCGGCTCAGCACGTCGAGGTCGTCCCCGTTCTCGGCCACGATCGCCCCCACGTGGTCGGCGAGGTCCTGCACGTAGGCCGACTCGCAGCGCCGGGCGAGGACGCCGAGCCGGTCGACCACGTGGAGCGGGCGCCCGAAGCGGAAGGTGGTGTGCAGGACGACCGCCTCGGTCGCCACCTGCCCCTGCTCGGCGGCGCTTCGAGCGGCCTCCCGGCTGAGCCGGGCGGCCTCGGCGGAGTGTCCCTGGGCACCGGCCACCACGGCGCGCGCGACGAGGACGAAGGGGGCGTAGACGGGGAGCGCGGCGGAGGCGGCTCCGTCGAGGTCGGCGACGAGCCCGCGTGCGGCGTCGACGTCGCCGAGGAGCGCCCGGGCCATCGCGAGCTGGGAGCGGCACACCGGCAGGAGACCCAGCGGGTCGGCCCTCCGCAGGCCCGTGTACGCGCTGACCAGCCAGCGGGCCGCCACCCGTACCCGCCCGGCGGCGAGCGCGGCCCAGCCACAGTGCAGGGAGGCGACGGCGTCCCCGTACCACTCCGGGCCGGCCAGGTTGCGCCGGTGGAGGTCGGCAGCGAGGGACTCGAGCTCACGCGCCCGTCCGCTCAGGCGGAGCGCCATGACCTCCGCCTGCGTCAACGCCAGGTGCACGAAGGCGGGCACGCTCCTCCCATCCGGCCACGAGAGAACGGCCCGGCCCTCGGCGACCCTGGCCAGCGCCGACCGCGGAGCTCCGGTGACGGCGTGGCCCAGTGCAGCCGCGGCGGTCGCGAGCTGCCAGGCCGGCTCCCCTTCGCGGGCGGTGGAGCGCACAGCCGTTGCCCGGTCCACCGCCCCGACCGGGTCGCCGCTGCAGAAGGCGAGGACCGCCCCGGTCGCCGCGAGGAGGGAGCGGCCGTGGTCGGAACGGACTGCCGGGACCACCGCGTCGAGCACGGCCTGCGCCTGGGCGACCTGACCGAGGGCGCAGGCCAGGTCCAGCACGCGGATCACCGTGGCCTCGACGCGGTCGTCGTCCGTGACGGCGACCTCTGCGGCGTGGCGGGTGAGGTCCTCGGTCTCCACCGGGGACCCGGGCCAGGTGGTGGCCTCCACCAGCGCCAGGTACGCCGGCGCCTGCCCGCCCGCCTCGACGGCGGCCCGCGCCAGGCGCCCGGCGAGGCGGTGGTCGAGCATCGCGGCCGCACTCCGTGCGGCCGCGGTGAGCTGCCCGGCGTCCGGCACCGGCTCCCCTCCGTCGAGCAGTGCCAGGCACCGGGCTGCGACATGTGCCGGGGACCGGTCGTCCCCGGAGCCCGCGAGGAGCTCACGACGGATGGATCGGAGCACCGCCTCCGGTGTACGGCTCCGGACGACCTCCGTGTACAGCGGGTGCGCCGTACGGACGAGGCCCGGCGTCCCCTTGGCGTCGTCGACGACGACGCCGAGGCGTTCGAGCCGGGCGACGGCCTCCCGGCTGCTCAGCGCCTCGACCTCGCGGGCCGACAGCGGTTCGACCGTGGCGAGGACCTCCAGCACCCGCCACTCCGCGGCATCCAGCTGACCCAGCTGGGCCAGCACGATCTCGCACAGCCGCTGGGACGGCAGCATGGCGTCCTGCCACCGCCACGCCCCCTCGCATCTCGTCAGCCGACCGCTCCAGACGCCGTCCTCCAGCAGCTCCCGGAGGAACAACGGGTTGCCTTGACTCAGGTGCCAGAGTCGCTCACCCGTCCGGGCGTCCACGTCCCCGCCGAGCACCTGGCCGATCAGCCGGACGAGCTCGGCGCGGCGCAACGGCTCCAGGTGGATCCGGTCGGCCAGCCCGTCCTTCCACAGCGGGGCGGCCGGATCCGGCTCCGTCGCGCCTGTGCGCACGGTCAGGACCAGCATGACCGCACCGCTCGCGGCGAGCTGGTGCAGGAGGGTCACCGACATCTGGTCGAGCAGATGGGCGTCGTCGACGCCGAGGACCGGGGTCGGACCGGTCCCGTCCCCGGCGATGGCCGCGGTCGCCCGTTGCAGCAGGGCCAGCCCGGTCGCGCCGTCGTCCACCGCGGGCAGGAGGTGGGCCAACGCGCCGAGCGGCACGAGCGCCGCGGCGCCGGTGGCCACGGCCCACGCGGTCGGGTGGCCCCGCTGCGCGGCGGCGGTCAGGGCCTCCCGGGCCAGTCGGGACCGCCCCACCCCCGGGGGACCTGTGATCACCAGGCTGCGCTCCGGCCTCGCGGTGAGCGCAGCGTTCATGGTCCGGAGCTCGGCTTCCCGACCCGTGAGGGGCCAGCGCATCGCCTCCATCAGACGGGACGAGCGCGATCAGGGACGGACCACGGCATCCCGTGTCCCGTCCGTCGTTCCACCGCTCCCGGCATGAGCTCCCTCGCCACTGCCGCTCCCCCGAGCTACTGGTACGGATCCCGCGCGGCGACATTAGTCACGGATTCGTCCCGGATTCGACGTCCGGGCTCCCGCGCGGCCCGGGTCGTGCCCCTGTGCTACGCCTCCCTCACAATCAGTTCGCCCGACCGGAGGCCGCTCCCCCGGTCCCCGTTCCCGGACCGACCATGAGGACAGCGGGCCCCCCGCCGAAGGCGGCAGCCGGCGGTGTACCGGCGGTGGAGCCGCCGACCGTGACCTCCCAGTCCGTCTCCGCGGCCGCCGGCGACCCGACCCGGACCAGCCGATCGGGCGGGACCCCGTCCCGGAGGAGGTCCCCCCACAGCCCGGCCGGCACCGCCACGGTGCCGCCGGAGGAGGCCGGCCCGGCGATCCAGTCGGCGAGCTGCTGGTGCGGCGGGGTCCGCGCGGACACCGGCAGGAAGAGCGCTCCGGTGATCACGACGACCAGGGCGGTCACGAGGAATGTGCCCCTGAGCAGCGGGTGCGGGCGGGCCGTCGCCGGGCCACCGGTCCACGCGGCAGCGAAGAGGACGCCGAGCAGCACCACGGCGACCAGCACCACCGGGAGCGCCGTGCCGGCCCCGTGCCAGGGCACCACGGCCGGCACGGTGGCCGCACCGGCAGCTGCCGCCGGCAGGCGGAGGCCGCGGAGGAGGAACCCGGTGCCGACGGCGAGCGCCGCGAGGAGCAGCAGTACGGCGCGCTCGGAGGCTCCGAGGGGGAGGTCGGCCGGACCGCTCGGCACGGTGGCCACCACAGCGGCGACCGGGAGGACGACGAGGGCTGCCAGCCACGGTCGGGTGTCGCCCTCCACCGTGTCCGGGCGGGCGTGCCGGGGTCCGCCCGCGTGCCGCGCGCGCCGGCCCGATCCGGCTCCGAGGTGGGTCCCGATGCCCACGGCCAGCGGGACGGCGACCAGGGGCTCGGTCGCCACGCCCACCGCGACGGCGGCGATCCCGAGCGCTCCCGCGACGGGGTGCCGTGCCCGGGTCAGCACGAGCGCGCCCACGGCGGCCCACGCGGCCCCGACCAGACCGCTGCCGACCGTGGCGAGCACGGTGACCGCCGGCCCCATCACGAGCACCGCCAGCAGGGGCAGGGCCACCGCGACCGGGCGCACGCGCCGGGTCCGGACGAGCGCGAGGAGCGCCACCACCAGGACCGCCGAAGCCACGACCGCGAGTTCCCGGCCTCCCGCCAGGATCGTGTCGTGCCGCTCGAAGGCACCGGTCAGCCAGGCGTAGCCGGCCACCTGCAGGCGCAGCAGCCGGTCGCCGGAGCCCGCTGCGGCACCGTCCACGCCGTGCAGGGCGGCCCACGCACCGTCCACCAGCCGGAGCTCCGCCGCGGTGGCCGGGTGCGACCAGGCGACGGAGGCCACCCGCACGAGCACGAGGGCGCCGAGGCCTGCCAGCCCGACCACCGCACCGACCCGGCGGACGGCTGCCCGGTGGGCCGACCCGACCCGCCCGGCCCGGCGGACGGCGGGACGGCCGGCGACCAGGGCGACGGGACGCCGGGCGACCAGGGAGGCCAGTGACCACAGGATGAGCCCCAGGCCGATCCACGGCAGCACCAGCAGCAACAGTTGCAGGACGCCCAGCGTGGTGGCCACGACGTCCCCGCTCCGGGCGTCGGCGTCGAGGTGCCGGACGTACTCCAGCGACGCCTGCCAGGCGACGGGCAGCAGGTACGGCAGGGCGACGAGGACGGCGACCAGCCAGGCGAGCAGCGTGGGGACGATCAGCACGACCCACAGCACGACCACCCGGCGCGCCCGTGGCCTGAGTCTGCGCAGGAGCGGGTGGGACGGGCGGCCCGGGAGCAGGCTCAGCAGCGCCGGCTTCACGAAGCCGAACAGCTCGGGGACCCCCACCAGGTCGGCGAGGATGTAGTAGCCGTCCATCCGCAGGTTGGGCAGGAACTGCCAGGCTGTCTGCGTGTGCATCGCGACCAGCGCGATGAGCAGCCACGGCTCGCCCGTCCCGAGGTGGCACAGGCCCAGCGCCAGCATGGCGATGCAGTTGAAGTAGACGCCGCCCAGGTCGGTCCGCAGCCGCCCGACCCGGTCGAGGCGGTAGCTGTCGGTGACCTTGCTGTAGAACGCCGGCCAGACGATGTAGAGCCCGACGCCGACCTCACCGGGACGGGCGCCGCCGTAGCGGCAGGCGGTCACGTGGCCGCACTCGTGGAAGGCGGTGAAGACCACGGTGAGGCCGAGGAGGGCGAGGATGAGCCCCGGCTGCCGGGCCACGTCGACGACGGCGGACTCCATCCGGCCGAGGACGTCGCCCTGGGCGACGATCCACACGTCGACGGCGAGGAACGCGGTGACCAGCGCCACCCAGGCCGGCCGGGTGAACAGCGGCCGGAAGAACCCGGCGATGCGCCAGCTGACGGCGGCCGGGATGACACCGGCGCGGTAGCGGAGCCCTAGCAGCGGGTCCGCGCGGACCGGCGCCTGGGGGCTCGCGTCCGCGGTCCCTGCGACGGAGGCGTCGGGAGGGCCGAGAGCGACGATCCCGGCGGGTCGGAGCCGCTCCTCGACCAGGAAGGTCACCTGCTCGGCGGTCAGCTCCCGGCCGAGCTCGGCACTCAGGTCGGCCGCGATCTGCTCGGCGTCCCGGCCGTCGAGGGAGCCGGCGAGCCGGTAGAGCAGGCGAGGCACCTGCATGACCTGCCCGTCGACCCGGCGGATGATGAACCGGGGGTCCTCGTAGGCGGAGTCCTGGTACTGGCCCAGCAGCTCCGTGCCCAGGGCCAGACGCGGCGGCGGTACACCCGCCGACGGGCGGTCGAGGACCTCGCTCTGCGTCACGCTGCCGTCCCCCTTGTCGCGGACCGATCAGGACACGGGGAGGGACGGCCGGGATCGACCGCCCCTCCCGTGGCGGCGGCGCAGGTCCGCACCGCCTTCTCTGCGGTCGTGGTCAGCCGCGGCCGAGTCCGCGGCCGACGTTGACGCCGGCCAGTGCCGTCGCCACGGCCGTGTTCACCTGCGTGCCGCCGAAGTTGATGTTCCCGGCGTTGATGGCGATGGCGATGGAGAGATTGCCGTTCTGCGAGAAGAAGGCCTGCATCGTGGTCCGCTCGGGCAGCAGCTCGACGGTCTGGTCCTCGAACATGGGAACTCCTCAGGATCGGTACTGGGAGGAAGTCCCCCGGCGCGGCCGTCAGCCTCCTCGGCCGTCCGGGTGGACTGCCGAGTCCGATCGGTCCGGATCCGGCGGGCGGAAGTCTGTGACGCTCGCCCGGACCGCTACAACCGCGGCGGACACCTACGAGGACGAGGTCGGTCACGGACTCACGCCGTCGGGACCACGGCCGGCCGGTGAGCTCACCACGTAGACCCGAGCGCCACCACGGACGGCGACACGTCCGCCCCGCGGACCGGCCACCGAGGCACCAGGGTGGTGACGAACCGTCGTGACGGCGACCCGGACTGTGCGGACATGGAGGAGGGGGGGGGGGGGGGGGCCGCCCCCCCCCCGGCCCCGGCCCCCCCGCCGGCCCCCCCCAACCC
>NZ_JBJGZD010000028.1:0-56106 GCF_054050335.1 Geodermatophilus sp. SYSU D00698 | reverse complement strand
CCCACCCCCCCCCACCCGCAGCGCGCGGGGCCTCCGGACGACCTGGGCTCGCCCCCGTCGCCGGGGGCACGGTCACGCCGTCTGCTCAGCTCCGCGCGACCCGGCCTCGCTCAGGCGCTGCGCCGGCAGCGCGATGGGCGCCACCGGGACGCGGCGGCCCTTGCCGTTGCACCGCTCGACGGCCAGCGCGCGCAGCACCCGGAAGCCGTCCCGCCAGGTGTTGAGGTTGCTGGTCCCGTGCAGTCGCGGGTGCTCGTAGCTGGGCACCTCGGTGATCTGCATACCGGCCTTGGCCATGCGGGTGTTGATGATCGTCTCGATCTCGAAGCCGTCCCCCCACAGCTTGACGTCACCGTGCTCCGTGCCGGGGTCCAGGTCGAGGGACGAGAGGCAGTGCGTCCAGAACGCGTTGTAGCCGTAGCAGAGGTCGGTGTAGCGCGTGCCGAACAGGACGTTCGCGGCGCGGTTGAGCCACCGGTTGCCCCAGGCCCGCGTCCGGGTGATGTCCGAGCTGCCGCCGTCGCCGGCGAAGCGGGTGCCCTTGGCGAAGTCCGCGCCGGCGGTGAGCGCGGCGACGAAACGCTCGATCTCCTGCCCGTCGGCCGAACCGTCGGCGTCGAGCATGACGACGATGTCGCCCGTGACGGCCGCGAAGCCGCACGCCATCGCGTTGCCCTTGCCGTGGCGGTTCTGCCGGACGATCCGGACGTCGGGCCGGAGCGCCCGGGCCACCTCGATCGTGTCGTCGACGCTGTGCCCGTCGACGACGATCACCTCGTGCAGGCCGGCGGGGAGGCGCGAGAAGACGTGCGGGAGGTTCCGCGCCTCGTTGTAGGTCGGGATGACGACGCTCACCCGCGGCACGGCGGTGCGGACGGGGACGTGGTGGATGCGGGCCTGCGTCGGGATGCGGACGTCCGTGTGGCTCTGGGTCTCTGTCATGTCTCGGCTCTCGTGGCTGGTGGGCTGTCTCTGGGCACTGGGCCGCGACCTCGTCCGGGACGCCGGGGACCACGACGGGTCCGCGAGGCGGTGCGCACAGGGCGCGGGAGGAGGCGGGCCGAGGTGTGGTGCCGGCTGGCGCCGGAGCTCGACCACAGGAGCGGCGGGTCGGGCGACCTGCCGCGCGTGCCTCAGTCGGGAGACGAGCCAGGGTCGTCGGCGCGGGGGGAGACCGGGTCGACGTCGGAACCGTGCGGGAGACCCGCCGCCGACGGGGAGGGGGCCGGGAGAGTCCCGCCGAGGACGGCGAGGTCCTGCGCGGACCCACCGTGCTGCCCGCCACCCGGGACGTAGCTGCCGGCGGTCCCCGTGCCGCAGGAGCCGGTGGGCGCGAGGGGCACCGGGGGCGGCAGCGGAGCCGGCACGGGCGGCGGAGGAGGACTGAGGGGAGCCTCGGCCGGGAGTGCGGACGCGGGCGCGGGGGTCGCCTCGAGGGTGGGCACCGGAGGACTCACAGCCGTGCCGCCCGCGTGGGAGGTCTTCTCCGCGGCGTCGCGCGCGCTCTGCTCGGACGCCATCGCACTCCGGCTGCCGCCGTCGTCGTCGCTGCGAGCAGGGACGGACTCAGCCGTCTCCGGCGTCACGACACGCTCGCCGGCGTCACAGGCCGGGTGCATGACGGCGTGCGTGACCGCCTTGTCCGCGGGAGCGGCCTCCTCCACGGCCTCGGCCTCGGGACCGGCCTCGGGACCGGCGGCCTCGGGCTCCGTGGTCCCGCTCGTCGCCTGCCCGTCCTCGGCCGGCGCGGTCGCGGGCTGCGCACCGGTGCCGGTGGTCGCGGTGCCGGTGGTCGCGGTGCCGGTGGTCGGCGTGCCGGTGGTCGCGGTGCCGGTGGTCGGCGTGCCGGTGGTCGCGGTGCCGGTGGTCGGCGTGCCGGTGGTCGGCGTGCCGGTGGTCGGCGTGCCGGTGGTCGGGGTGCCGGTCGTCGTCGTGCCGGTGGTCGGGGTGCCGGTGGTCGGGGTGCCGGTGGTCGTCGTGCCGGTGGTCGGGGTGCCGGTCGTCGGCGTGGCGGTGGTCGGGGTGCCGGTCGTCGGGGTCGACGCGTCCGTGGCCGGCGTGCCCGTACCGGGCGAGGCCGGCGTACCGGTGGCCGGCGTCCCGGCATCCGCGCCCGGCGTCGCCGGCACTGGCGGCGAGACAGGAGCCGGGGACGGCTGTGACGCCGGCGGCTGCGCCGACTCGACCGGAGCGGGCGGCTCGACGGGCGGGACCGGGGTGGCCGGCTCGGGCGGCGTCACCGGGACGGGCGGGGCCGCGGTCTCGGCAGGCGGGGGCGCGGTGACGGGCGGCGTCTCGACCGGCTGCTCGGCAGGACCGGTGCCGGTGTCCTCCGTCTCGCCGTCGTCCTCCGCCTCGCCGTGGTCCTCCCAGGAGCCGGCGTACCCGTCCGCTCCACGGTGGGTGTGGTCGGCGGACAGCCCCTCGTCAGCGCGTGCGGCTCCGGCCAGGACCCCGAGGACCACCGTGGCGCCCACGAGGAACACGAGGAGCACGAGGACGCGGACGAGGAGCGGGCGGCGCGTGCGACGGTCGGCCACGTCCGGAACGGGCACCGCGACGGAGCCGAACGCTCCCGCGGAGTGTCCGTTCGCCAGCACGCTGCCCTCCTCGCGGCCACAGCGCGCCGGTCGCGACGTGGCAGGGGCAGCGAGCACCGGGCCCGCGGACACCCCGGAGGCGACCTTCCCCGGCAGATCGTCCGGCGTCCATCGGATCGGGCGACGGCCTTCCGACCCACCAGGCGTGTCTCACTCTCCGTAGCGGTCTCCCTCTCCTGGGGAGTGGGTCATCCGCCCGGCATGCGCCGCAGGTTCACCCGGGAGAGGGAACGCTCAGGCTCTACCGCGGCGGAACCACCGGTGACGCCGCCGGTAGGTACGGCAGTCGCAGAGCGCGCAGTCGCTGCCCCGGCGGTGGTGCTCGTGTGCCGTCCGCCCGTGACCGCAGGTGCAGGGCAGGCCCGTCGGGGCTGGCGGCTCCTCGACGGCACGCAGGTGACGCCGCGTCACGGACCCGGCGTCGTCCGGGGGCAGGCCGCGCGGACTCGGCAGTGGTCCCTCACCCGGAGCATGCACCGCGCGCCCTTCCGACGCCCCCCGCAGCAGTGGCGTCCTGGTGAGCCCAGATGGTACGGCGGCGAACGCCCTGCGCAACCCGCTGATGCGCGGGCTCGCGCAGCCGGCGTGGCCAGGAGCCGTCGGGTGCACGCTGCGTCACGCCGACGTCGCCGACCGGGTGGAGCTCCCGGTCCTCCCCCACGGGCCGGTCGTCAGGCGCCCGGTGCTCGCCCGGCCGCCCAGGGGGCCGAGCTCCGGGTCTCAGTCCTGCGGGGCGGGCACCCGCTGGGCGGGCGCCTCGAGCGACAGCGCGTCGTCGCGGCGGCGCAGCCAGGCCGCCGGCAGCACCAGCCGCGGCGCGACACCGACGAGCACCGCGACCAGCACGGCGACGGCGGACAGCGCCTCGCCGGACTCCTCGACGAACGTCGCCATGGCGGACCACTGGGCGCCGACCCATCCGGAGACGGCGGACAGCCCCACCGAGGCGACGGCGTACAGGCCGAGGGTGGTCAGCACGCGGCGCCGGTCGCGGCGCTCGGCGCGGCTGATGAACGCGAGGACGGCGAGGACCGCCCCGGCGAGCAGCACGCTCACGACGACGGCGCCCACCGGCGAGACGACCGAGGACAGCGCCTGCATGCCGGTGACGTGCACGGTGCTGCCGGCCTTGACCACCGCGATCCCGCCGGCCACCGCGCCGACGGCCAGCCACCAGGTGCGGCGGCCGGGGTTGCGCGCCGCTCCCGCGACCGCGGCGAGGGAGGCGGCGGCGAAGAGGGCGGCCACGTACATGCGCGGCAGCGAGTACGGGGCGTCCATGGACAGCACCCGGGACACCTGGCCGGTCGTGCCCTGCAGGCGCAGCGCGTAGCCGACCGCCTCGAGCGCCACGGCGAGGGCGGCCAGGCCGACCCCGACCGGCGGCAGCGGCACGCGCCGGCGGGCCGGGCGGACGGCGGCCCGCGCGGCGGTCGGGGAGCCGCCGAGCGCCGCGGTGGTCAGCGGCTCCCCGACCCCGGTGCCCGGCGAGCGGCGGTCGGCCAGCCGGATGCCCCGGCCCAGGACGACGCCGAGCGCGACGGCGACGACCACCCACGCGGCGAGCCCGCCGACGATCCACGTCCACACGTGCGTGACATCGGCAGGTCCGCGCCCGGACGTGACAGTCCGGTCACACCACGGGGGCGGGTGGGACGGGTGCGCTCACCCGGACGGATGAGACGTCGCGGATGCTCGTCCAGCCCTCCCAGGCCGAGGAGACCATGTCCCGGACGTCGTGCCGCGCCGTCCAGCCCAGTGCCGCCCGGATCCGGTCGGCCGAGGCGACCACCCGGGCCGGGTCACCGGCGCGCGGCGGGACGACGACCGGCTCGGACCACGCCTCCCCCGCCGTGCCGGTGACCTCGCGGATGACCCCCACCATCTCCCGGACCGAGACGCCCTCGCCACGGCCGACGTTGGCCGTCAGCGCGGTCACCCGGCCCTCGGCGAGGCCGCGGGCGGCGGCCACGTGGGCGGTGGCGATGTCGGCGACGTGCACGAAGTCGCGGATGCAGGTGCCGTCCGGGGTGTCGTGCGTGTCGCCGAAGACGAGCGGGGGCTGCCCGTCCTGGAGCCGCTGGAAGACCATCGGGACCAGGTTGGAGACACCGCGGTCGGTGAGCGCGGGCGCCGCCGTGCCGGCGACGTTGAAGTAGCGCAGGCTCGCGTAGCGGAGGCCGGTGGCGGCCGCGACGTCGGCGACCATCCGCTCGCCGACCAGCTTCGTCGCCCCGTAGGGGTTCACCGGGCGGCAGTCGGTGTCCTCGCCGACGAGGTCGACGTCGGGCATGCCGTAGACGGCGGCGCTCGAGGAGAAGAGGAACCGGTCGATGCCGGCGCCGGTCGCCTCCTCGAGCAGCACGCGCAGGCCCTCGACGTTCTCGCGGTAGTAGTGCAGCGGGCGGCGGACGGACTCCTCGACCTGCTTCTTGGCCGCCACGTGCACGACGCCGGTGACGCCGTGCTCCTGCATCGTGCGGGCGACGAGCGGCCCGTCGAGGACGCTGCCGACGACGAGGGGGACGCCGGGGACGCGGTGGGCACCGCCGGTGGAGAGGTCGTCGAGGACGACCACCTGCTCCCCCGCCGCACGCATGGCGAGGACCACGTGGGCGCCGATGTAGCCGGCCCCGCCGGTCACCAGCCAGGTCATCGGCGAAGGCTAACGGTCGGCCCCCGTCCTGGGGACCGCTGCGAGCGCGAGGGTCCTTCCTCAGCCGGCGCGACGGCCCAGGGCTCGATAGGTCCAGCCGGCGGCGGTCCACGCCTCGCGGTCGAGGGCGTTGCGGCCGTCGAGCACCCGCCTGCTCGCCACGACCTCCCCGAAGGCGACCGGGTCGAGCTCGCGGTACTGGCGCCACTCGGTGAGCACCAGCACCGCGTCGGCACCGGCCGCGGCCTCCTCCGGGGTGCTCGTGTAGTCCAGGTGCGGCCACTCGCGCCGGCTGTTCTCGATCGCCGCCGGGTCGGTGACCCGGACGACGGCACCTTGCAGCTGCAGCTGCTGAGCCACGTTGAGCGCCGGGGAGTCGCGGATGTCGTCGCTGTCGGGCTTGAACGCCGCGCCCAGCACGGCCACCTTCTTGCCGAGCAGCGACCCGTCGAGGACCTCACGCGCCAGCTCGACCATGCGGATGCGGCGGCGCATGTTGATGTTGTCGACCTCGCGCAGGAACGTCAGGGCCTGGTCGGCGCCGAGCTCGCCGGCGCGGGCCATGAACGCCCGGATGTCCTTGGGCAGGCAGCCACCGCCGAAGCCGAGACCGGCGTTGAGGAACTTGCGCCCGATCCGGTCGTCGTAACCGATCGCATCGGCCAGCAGCTTCACGTCCGCGCCGGTGGCCTCACAGAGTTCGGCCATCGCGTTGATGAAGCTGATCTTCGTGGCCAGGAAGCTGTTGGCCGCGGTCTTCACCATCTCGGCGGTGGCGTAGTCGGTGGTCACCTTCGGCGTCCCGCGGGCGACGATCGGCGCGTAGACCTCGTCGAGCAGCCGCTCGGCGGCCTCGCCGTAGCCGTCGGCGGGCAGGCCGTAGACCAGCCGGTCGGGGTGCAAGGTGTCCTCCACCGCGAACCCCTCACGGAGGAACTCCGGGTTCCAGGCGACGAGGGCGCCGGGCACCTTCCCGTCGACCAGCTCGGCGAGGCGTGCGGCGGTCCCGACCGGGACGGTCGACTTGCCCGCCAGCAGTTCGCCGGGCTGCAGGACCTCGAGCAGGGACTCGACGGCGGCGTCGACATAGCGCAGGTCGGCCCCGTACTCACCGTGCTTCTGCGGGGTCCCGACGCAGAGGAAGTGCACCTGGGCGCCGGTGGCGTCAGCCATGTCGGTCGAGAACGACAGCCGACCGGTCCCCAGCGTGCGCTGCAGCAGGTCCTCGAAACCGGGCTCGTAGAACGGCGCCCGGGCGTCGCGGAGCGCCGCCACCTTGCGCTCGTCGACGTCGATGCCGACCACCTCGTGACCGATCTCGGCCATCGAGGCCGCGTGGACCGCGCCCAGGTAGCCGCAGCCGATGACCGCGATCCGCACTGCTTCCTCCCCGTGTGCCGACACTTCGACACCGGAGTGCACCACGTCAACCCGCCGGGTGCCCAGCGATGGCGGCACGTCGGCCCATCAGGTGACCGTCGCCGCTGGTTCCACACCCGGGCAGGATGACGCCATGCCCGACGCCCGCGCCCGCCTCGACGACGCCCAGGTCGCCGCGGTGGCCCGCTATCGCGCGGGCCTCGCCCCGCGCCCCGACCTGCCGCCCGCCGAGGAGTACGAGGACGCGCAGGGCGTGCTGGTCGCGACGGCGGCCGACGGCGACCTGACCGTCGTCGAGGTGCCGCGCTGGGAGCCGCCGTCCGCGGTGGTCGAGCGGCTGCACGACGAGGGCTGGACCGACACCGTGGCCTGGGTGGGCCCGCCGCCGGACGACGTCGCGGAGCTGCCGCAGCGGCTGCTCGCGCTGTTGCCTGCGGCCGGCCTGCCCCCCGACTCCGCGGCGCTGTCGTCCGCCGCTGCCGCCTGGGCGGCCGTCTGCGAGGGCGGTCGGGACGTGATCGTGGTGCCGGTGCCGGTCAGCCCGGACGCGCCGGAGGCCGGGCCGGAGGAGCTCGCTGCCGCCCACGGCGCCTCGCTCCTCGGCAGCCGCCCGTGGTCGGGGACGGCGCGCACGGGCGGCACGGTGGTGTTCTGCACCGGCCTGTCCGGGGCCGGGAAGTCGACGATCGCCGCGCGGCTGGTGGAGCTGTTCATCGAGGCCGGGCGCACCGTGACGCTGCTGGACGGCGACGAGGTGCGGCACCACCTGTCCGCCGGGCTCGGGTTCTCCAAGGCCGACCGGGACACCAACGTCCGGCGGATCGGCTGGGTGGCCGCACAGATCGCCAAGCACGGCGGGATCGCCGTCTGCGCGCCGATCGCGCCGTACGCGGAGGTGCGGGCGGACGTCCGGCGCGAGGTCGAGGCGCAGGCCGGGCCGGGCAGCTTCGTCCTCGTGCACGTGGCGACGTCGCTGGCCGACTGCGAGGCGCGCGACCGCAAGGGCCTGTACGCCCGGGCGCGGCGCGGGGAGATCCCTGCCTTCAGCGGCATCAGCGACCCCTACGAGACGCCGACCGACGCCGAGGTGACCGTGGACACCGCCGGGCGCGACGTCGACGAGTGCGCCCGGCAGGTGCTCGCTGCGGTGCTCAGCCGTCCAGGCTCTTGAGGTAGGACCCGACGGCGGTGCGCCAGTCGCGTGGCCGGAAGCCGGTCGCCTCCAGCCGGGTCAGGTCCAGCACGCTGTTGAGCGGCCGCGGCGCGAGGCCGGGCTGGTCGGCCGTGTACTCGGCGGTGCTCACCCGCCGGACGTCGTGCGGGTCACGGCCGCGGGCGGCGAACACGACCTCTGCCACATCGGCCCACGACGCCGGCTGGCCCCCGCAGGTGACGTTGTAGGTGCCCGTCGCCCCGCGGTCGACGAGGTGCGCGACGGCGTCGGCGAGGTCGTCGGCGAGCGTGGGCCGGCCGATCTGGTCGGCGACGACGGACGGGCTGATGCCCCGGTCGGCGAGGCCGGCCATCGTCCGCACGAAGTTCGGCCCCTCCCCCACCACCCAGGTGGTGCGCAGCAGCAGGTGCCGGTCGAGCGCGGTGACCAGCGCGTCGCCGTCGGCCTTGCTCCGCCCGTAGACGCTCAACGGGTGCACCGGCGCGTCCTCCGGGATCGGCCCCGGGTGCCCGCCGTCGAAGACGTACTCGGTGGAGAAGTGCACGAGCAGGAACCCGTGACTGTGAGCCGCCTCCGCCAGGGCGCTGACGCCGTCGACGTTGACCGCCCGCACGGCGGCGAGGTTCGCCGGGTCCTCCGCGGCGTCGACGGCGGTCCAGGCGGCGGCGTTGACGACCACGTCGACGCCGGACCAGTCGTGCTCCGCGACGGCCGCGGGATCGCTGACGTCGAGGCCGGCCCGGGTCAGCGCGACCGCCCCGGGGAACCGGCGGGTCAGTGCCCGGCCGACCTGCCCACCGGCGCCGAGGACGACCGTCGTCACTGGCCGCGGGCGGCGTAGGCCGCCTCCACGCGCTCCTTCTGCGGACCCCACCAGTCCTCGTTGTCCCGGTACCACTGGATCGTCGCGGCCAGTCCGTCGCGGAAGTCGGTGTAGCGCGGCCGCCAGCCCAGCTCCTCGCGCAGCTCGGTGGCGTCGATGGCGTAGCGCAGGTCGTGCCCGGCCCGGTCGGGAACCGAGTCGAAGGCGTCGGCCGGCTGGCCCATCAGCTCGAGGATCGTGGCGAGGACGGTGCGGTTGTCCACCTCGCCGTCGGCGCCGATGAGGTAGGTGTGGCCGATCCGGCCGCGCTCCAGGATCTCGTGGACGGCGGCGTTGTGGTCGTCGACGTGGATCCAGTCGCGCACGTTGTGGCCGGCGCCGTAGAGCCGCGGCCGGCGGCCGGCGAGCACGTTGGTGATCTGCCGCGGGATGAACTTCTCGACGTGCTGGTAGGGCCCGTAGTTGTTCGAGCAGTTGGAGATCGTCGCCTGCACGCCGTAGGAGCGCACCCACGCGCGCACCAGCAGGTCGGAGGCCGCCTTCGTCGACGAGTAGGGGCTCGACGGGTTGTACGGCGTCTCGGGGGTGAACTTCGCCGGGTCGTCGAGCTCGAGGTCGCCGTAGACCTCGTCGGTGGAGACGTGGTGGAACCGGACGCCGTGCCGGCGCACCGCCTCGAGCAGCGTGTACGTGCCGACCACGTTGGTCTGCAGGAACGGCGCCGGGTCGGCCAGCGAGTTGTCGTTGTGGCTCTCGGCGGCGAAGTGGACGACGGCGTCGCTGTCGCGGACCAGGTCGTCGACGAGCGCGGCGTCGGTGATCGACCCGTGCACGAAGCCGATCGCGTCCTTCACCCCGGCCAGCGAGGCCTCGTTGCCCGCGTAGGTGAGGGCGTCGAGGACGGTGACGTCGTACTGCGGGAAGCGCTCGACGGTCTGGTGGACGAAGTTGGCGCCGATGAAGCCGGCGCCACCGGTCACGAGCAGACGCACGGGTGGTCCTCCTCCGGGGCGGGGTCGCGGCCGCCTCCAGGACGGCCGGGGTCATCCTCCCCCGCGGTCGGGCGTCCGGGGTCGCGCGGCCCGTCCCGCACCCCCGCAGGGAGGAGCGGACGTCAGTAGGCGCCGGAGCGGCGCAGGACCGCGCGGACGGTGCGCCAGAGGATGGCCAGGTCCAGGCCGAAGGACCAGTTCTCCACGTACCGGACGTCGAGCTCCACCGACTCGTCCCACGTGAGGTCCGAGCGGCCGCTGACCTGCCACAGGCCGGTGATGCCGGGCTTGACCAGCAACCGGCGGTGCATGTCGGCGCCGTACTGCTCGACCTCGCGGGTCACGTGCGGGCGCGGCCCGACCAGGGACATGTCGCCCTTGAGCACGTTGACCAACTGCGGCAGCTCGTCCAGCGAGAACGACCGCAGGAAGCCGCCGACGCAGGTGACCCGCGGGTCCTGGCGCATCTTGAACTGCACGTCGTTGCCCTCGTTGAGCACCAGCAGGGCCTCGATGCGCGAGTCGGCGTCGACGACCATGCTGCGGAACTTGAGCAGGTCGAACTCCCGGCCGCGCTTGCCGATGCGCCGGTGCCGGTAGAGAGCCGGGCCGCGGCTGGTGGCGCGGACGGCGACCGCGATGGCGACGAGGAACGGCGCGAACACGACCAGGAGCACGCCTGCGACGGCGCGGTCGACCAGGGACTTGGCCAGCCGGCGGCCGCCGCGGAACTCCGGTTCCTGCACCTGGATGAGCGGGACGGTCGACGTCGGCCGGACCTGCAGCCGGTTGGAGGCGACCTCCACCAGTCCCGGGCCGACGAGGACCTCGACGTTGGTCCCCTCGAGGCGCCAGGTCAGGTCGCGCAGGTACTCCCCCGCGGTCTCGCTGGCCGAGGCCACCACGACGGCGTCCGCGCGGGCGTCGTCGACGGCGCGCACGGCACCGGCCAGGGTGCCGATCACCGGGACCCCCTCTGCCCGGACGGCGAGGGCCTCCTCCGGCCGCGGCACGCAGGCGCCGACGACCCGCAGGCCGGCGGTCGCGTCCCGCCGCAGCCGGCGGACCAGGTCGGCCACGGCGACGTCGCGGCCGAGGACGACGACCCGCTTGGTCATGAGGCCGCGGCGGCGCGCCGAGTGCAGCCGCCGCCGGTTGAGCAGCCGGCCCAGCAGCGTGGCGAGCACGGTGGTGGGCGCCGCCACGAGCAGGAGCCGGTCGAGCGAGGTCGACGGCAGCAGCGCGGCAGCGGCGCCGAGCGCGGTCGTCGCCAGCAGGCCCGCGGTGAGGACGCGGCGGTACTCGTCGTCGCCGGTGCCGAGGCGGCGCTCGGCGTAGGTGCCGGCGCCGGCGAGCAGGACGAGCCACCCCAGGCCGAGCAGGACGGGGCCGGCCGCGGAGGCGGGGGCGGCACCGGACGGGAGCGGGACTGCGAGCGCCAGGCCCGCGGCGACCGCGAGCAGGTCACCGGCGACCAGCGCGACCGTGTAGTACACCAGCCACTCGGGCGTCCGGCGGCGCCGCGCGGAGAACGGGTCGTAGACGGGACGGTCGAGCAGCGGTCCGGGGACGCGCTCCTCGACGCCGGTCAGCGACAGGGTCCGCACCGGCCGCGGCGCATCGTCGCCCGGCGCCGGCGGCACGGTGGTGCTGGCGGTCACGCTGTCTCCCTCGTCTGTCGTAGTCAGGTGCACGCGCAGCGTCGGCACCCGGTAGCCGGGACGGAAGGCCAGACGGAGGCGGACCCGGGTCGCACGGGCCATTTCCACCCCGCGGGGGGAGACCTGCGGACAGCGGTGACCGTGCGTCGCGAGCGCGACCAGTCGAGCAGCCGACGGGTCACACGGTGGTCGTGGGATCGCTGTGGCAGCGATCGGGCCGGCGACACCGGCGCCCGGACCTTTCGGCAGCATCTGCCCGCGTGGCCTGGCCGGTCAGACCCCCGCGTCCCCGCACCAAGGAGGGTTGACCGCCGTCCTCTCGTTGCGCTGATCTGGCCGGCCGTGGCGATCGCCGTCGCCCTCGGGCTGAAGTAGGTCGTCCGGCCGGCGGACCGCCGGCAGCTGCCTGGAGGCAGGGACCTGCGCCGGGAGCTCGACTCCGTCTGGCCGACCTCGAGGCCGACCTCCGCGCCGCTGCCGGTCCGACGAGGCTCTGAGCGACCCCGGCGCCACCGCCCGGTCGGACGACGGCTGACCGGGCGTCCGAGGATCCTCAGAGGCCGGGCCGGACCCGACCGCAGCGGCAGGCGTAGAGGCTGACGCCGCTGAAGGAGTCCTCCCCGACCCAGCGGAAGCGGTGCCAGAGGTGGCGCCGCTGCGCCGCCGCCGGGACGTCGGGACGCCACTCACCCGGACGGACGGGGCACTGCGGCGCGGACATCCGCCCATGCTGCCGCACCCGGACGCTCGTTGGAGCGTCACCGAGCGTCGCGCCGTCCCACCCTCGAGAGTGGGACGGGCAGCCGGATGTGCTGATCGGCACCTAGCCTCGTGGCAACGACAGCCACGGGGGTCACTGTGAGCGACGACCAGGAACGGTCGGGGTCCACGCTCGTCGCCGACGAGCCCACCACCGAGGAGCGCCCTCCCCGCCGGCGGCGGCGGCTGCGGCGCTTCCTCGTCGCGGTCGGCGTGCTCGTCACCGTCCTCGTCGTGCTGGTCGGGGGTGGCCTCTGGTACCTCACCGACCGCTACGCCGGGAACATCGACCGCGTCGGCGACGTCTTCGCCGACCTCGACGAGGAGGCTCGACCGGCCCCTGCGACCCCGATCGAGAAGGCTGCCGCTGAGCCGGTCACCTTCCTGCTGGTCGGGAGCGACACGAGGGCCACAGCGGGTGCGGGCATCGCCGAGGGCGGCCGCTCGGACGCGATCATGGTCGCCCGCTTCTCCGGCGACCGGCAGCACGCGCAGCTCATCTCGATCCCACGCGACTCGTGGGTGGACGTCCCCGGCCATGGGATGAACAAGATCAACGCTGCGTACGCCTTCGGCGGGCCGTCGCTGCTGATCCAGACGGTGGAGCAGCTGACCGAGGTCCGGATCGACCACTACGTGGCCATCGACTTCGAGGGGATCGTCGAGGTCACCGACGCGCTGGGCGGCGTCGACGTCGTCGTGGCCGAGACCACCAGCTGGGGGCCGTACACCTTCACCGCCGGCGTGAACCACCTCCACGGCGACCAGGCCCGCTGGTACCTGGGGCAGCGCTACGGGCTGAACGGCGGCGACTTCGACCGGGTGCGCCGGCAGCAGCAGTACCTCGAGGCGATGTTCTCCCAGCTGTTCACGTCCGACACCTTCACCGATCCGGGCCGGCTCGACGCCGCACTACTGGCGGTGACCAACGCCGTCAGCGTCGATGACTCCCTCGGCAACGGTGACCTGCTGTCCCTCGCCTACTCCTTGCGCGACCTGCGGCCGGAGAACGTCGACTCCTTCACCGCTCCGGTGCTCGGTACGGGGACGGAGGGCTCGGCCAGCGTCGTCTACCTCGACGAGGTCACCGGCGAGCGCATGTGGGCGTACTTGCGCAACGACTCGCTGTCGCAAAACGCTGACGAGTTCCAAACCCAGATCCTGCCGGACGTCCCCCGCTGACGCGGCCGAGACACCGCTCCCCACCCCGCGGCGGTCCTGTTCACCGGAGGGCCCAAGGTGCGATGGCGGACAGTTGAGACCTCCCACCTGCCATCCCGGGCACCCGGATCCCATGTGTCCCGAACACCTCTGCGTCCGCGTTCGCGCGTCACTGCACGGGCCCGCCTCACGGCGACCGCGGTGTGCGGCGCGACGACCTCACGAATGCTGCTGCGGCGTGCCGTGGCCTGGCGCCCTGTCCGGATGTCCCCGTCCGCTCCGGCTCACCAGGCGCCGGAGAGTCGGAGGACGGCTCAGGCGGCCTCCACAGCATCATGGCGTCGAAGGCCGACGACCGGTACTCCACGCCCCCGGCGCTCACCCCGGGACCACGGGCGGCGGCGCGTTCACCCGGCGGGTTCCACCGCCGGCGACCGTGTCGGCACTGCTGTTGGTGATGATCCGCAGCAGGGGCCGGATGGTCGACCGGAAGTCGCTCCTCATGCGGTCGAGGGCCGCCCCCTCGCACTCCGGCTCTGCGTAGAGGACGTCTTGGGCTGAGCGCTCCCCGACATAGGCGCCGTAGTCCTGCAGCGCCTTGGCAAGAGCAAGCCCGTCGGCCGACAGGCCCAACGATCCCAGGTCGACGGACGGCGGGATACCGACCATGGACCCCATGGGTATCAGGCCGCGATAGGTCGACGCCCCGCCGCTGTCCTCCGACTCGGCGGGCCACACCCATCCCGTTCGCAACTGCTCGGTGGTCAGCGCCATGACGAGTGCGTGCGGGATGTGTTCGTCACGGATCTCCTGGCAGCGGATCAACCCCCCCAGAACGCTGAAGCCGCTGGCCCGTGTACCACCGCCAACGCCGGGTCCGAGCAGGTCGACACGACCCCCGTACGAGGCGGTGTACTGAGTCTCCGAGCGGCGCTCTGCCCGCCAGTACTCGAACGCCCATCTGCCGTCGAGGACCACCATGTGGCCGTCCGTTCCGGCCGCGATGCTCGTGGTGGTCGGGATCCGGTGGTGGAAGTCCCCTGCCGGCGTGCTCACGGTTCCGATCGGATCCGTCGGCGAGGCGATGTTCACCGCCACCGAGTAGAAGGCGGCGTTGATGGTGGCGCTGGGGGACCCGTCGATCAGGTTGCGGGTCATAGGCTCGTCCGCGTCCTGGAAGACCGCACCGGAACCGATCCCGGTGTTCCAGACGGAATCGCTGCTGAAGGGCTGCCGGTCGACGGTCCGGACTTGTCCCGGCTGCAGGACCTGGGCCTGGCAGAGGGCCATCAGCTCGCAGAGGAGGACCACGAGGAACGCACACATCGCCGTCCGGACGAATCCACGACGACGCCGGCGGCGCGGGCGCCGGAGGTCTCCCCCGCCGGGTGCCGATGGCGGCACTCGGCCCTTCGCTGGATCGGGCGTGACGAACTGGTCCTCTCGGCGCAAGGGCGGCCACCACCGGGCTGTCACGACGGTTGGCGCGTCGCCTTCGGCAGTCCTCCGGCCGTACGGCTCACGTGCGGGTGATGCCGCTCCGTCAACCATTCCCGCTAGACCGCCGACACGGGTTGGTGCCCAGACGTCGACCGGTTGCCTTGCGAGGCTCCTGAGAGTTCCACCCCTCCTCCTCCAGGCCGTTCGAGGATCCATGGTGACCTCCGGAGTGGTGATGCTCCAGCCCTCACGGCCTCGGGTCGCCACAACCCCTCGGCTCAGCGGACCTCGAGGTCCGGGCCACCAGATCCCCCGGGCTTCGCCGCCGATCGCAGCCGACGGCCCCGGTGCTCAACTGGGGCCCCCGTCCCCGACCCCCATCGGGCGGAGACCCCCCTGGACTCGCGGTCGAGTCGCTGGGCTGGCGAGCTCATCCCACCCCTATGCAGAGCTGCGCTGCCGGGCGCGGTCCCGATGCCCTGCTGGGGGCCGCGCCGCCGGAGGGACCACAGGAAGACGATGAGCAGGTATCCCGTCGGCGGGTAGAACAGAACCGGGTCGGTCAGGCCTGCTCCCAGCACGAACACGGTCAGCGCGATCCCAGGGAGACCTCGTCGAAGGCCGGCGGCGATCACGGCCCCGATGACCACCAGCGCGCCGAGCACCCCGACGGCGCCGAGTTCGACCCAGATCTGCAGGTAACCGTTGTGGACCTCGAGGTGGCCAGGCAGGTAGTTCACCGCCTCACGCCAGCCCACTCCCCACAGGGAGAAGGAGGGCTGCAGGGCGAGCGCGCGGTCCCACTGGCCGAGCCGCCAGCCGGCCGAGTTCTGCCCTGCCAGTCCCCCGCTGTTCTCGATGAAGGCGAACCGCTCGAACACAACCGCACCGAAAGTCACCAGCACGGCCGCGACGACAGCGCCCATGGCCAGCGCTCGGCGTCGCCAGTAGGGGAACAGCAGGACGATCGCCACCACCAGCCAGGTGATGGCCCCTCGGCTGCCTGTGATGAGGAGAGCGCCACCGAGAACCGCGAGCCCCCCGAACCGGTGCAGCGTCGGGAGGTCTCTGCGCGCCAGCAGGTAGAGGATGCACAGACTCAGGAAGTACGCGGCGAAGTTCGGGTGACCGATCAGACCGCCGTAGCGTTCCCCTTCGGATTCCGTGTCGCTGTACGCGGGGAGGTTCAGCAGCCCCGCGTCGGAGGCGTAGATGCTGCCCGCGAGGACCACGCCCACCAGGACGGCGCCCCTCGTTACACGGTCGCGATCCGCATCGCCGAGTCGGACGATCACCGCCAGCAAGACGGCGTAGGAGACGAAACGGATGGACGAATCCGCGGACTGTCCCCTGTGCAACGCCGACGAGACGATCGACGAGAGAGCCAGCAGAGCCGTCCCAACGCCGAAAGTGGCCACCCCCTCGCTCGACACCGAGCGCGGGAGGAGGACCGCGGCGAGAGGCACCGCCAGTGCCGCGACGTAGTTGTCCGCGGGAAGCCCTCCGATGATCAGCAGAGGCAGCAGGGCAGACGACCCCACCATGACCAGCGGCAAGCACGTCCGGTCGATCTTGATGCGCACGGGCCGGTAAGCGAGAACGAGCACGGTTCCCGCGACCCCCAGGGCGAGAGGCCACTGGGCTGTCACCACGGCGACTGACGACAGGACCGCCGCGGTGAGGATGACGACTCCGGCCAGCCTCAGCCGGGTCAGGGATGCAGGACCGCGGATCGACGGGTCGGGACGCCACCGGAGGTCCAGTCGTGACGGCCGTGTCCCGTGGAACGGATTGAGAGTCATCGAGCTGCGCCCTCCGCCGTCACTCCCGGGCCCCGACGAGGGGAGTCGTCAGCGCCGGTCGGAGGAGTGCGGCGATCACTCCCGCCGAGCCGCGGTCGCGGACCTCCGAAGAACGAGCCGGGACGGGCACCGCCACGGACGAGCACGGGGAAGCGGTCCCGTTCCGCCTGATGCGATCCGTCGCCGCGCGCCGGCCCGGACGGGCCACCTCGGTCGCGCCCGCCCGCGCGCCGAGAACGACCTGATCCGTTCGCCGTTCCCCCGCGCCCCCGAGTCGGGCTCACAGCTCCACCAGGGCCGTGACGTGCTCCCAGAAGGACTCCGCGACCACCTCAGCCCGGTGGTCCTGCCATGCCCGGGCGGCCCGCTCCGCCCGGCCGTCCAGATCGCTCGTGGACAGCAGTGCTCGGACGCCGGCGGAGAGGTCGCGCGGGGACCGGAAGAGGGAGAGCCCGTACGGCTGCAGCTGGGTCAGGCCAGGTCCGTGCAGCCCGACGGCGGGTACCCCCACCGACAGAGCCTCGGCCACCGCCAACGGGTATCCCTCTGCTTTCGTCGCCATCGCGAGGATCCCCCCGCGAAGGTATTCGTCCCGGATCTGCAACGGAGTGACCGCACCGAGGAACGTCGTATCAAGTTCGAGCGATGCGGCGAGACGTTCGAGACGGCGGCGTTCCGGGCCGTCCCCCATGACGGTGACCGGCAGACCGACGTCGTGGGCGACTTCGAACAGGATCGGGATGCGCTTCTCGGGGACGAGACGAGCTGCGACGAGCAGTCGGCGGCACCCGTTCGACGACTTGGGGCCGGGGGCGAACACGTCGTCCACGGGAGCCCGTGTGGGTACCAGGCGCCGGGTGACCGACCGGGCGGCTCGGCTCAGGGACGCCGGATCGACGCTGATGACCAGATCGCTCAGTGCGCAGCCAGGGATCTCCGCCACGTGGTAGGCGAGGCCGAAGAGTCTGCGGCCGAAGCGCCAGGCATTCCAGCTACCGCCATGGAGAACAAGAACCGTCTTCGCCTTACGGGGGAGACAGGGCACGTACTCCGGGCGGTGGCAGATCACGACGTCGTGACGGGCCAGTTCCTGACGCCGACTCCACAGGCCTGCCGAGAACCGCGCGTTGAGCGGCCCCCGCCTTCCTGCTGTGTGGACGATCACCGCTCCGTCCGTGGCACGAGGAAGCTCGGCCGGCTCGCCGGCCAGGTAGTAGGTGATCCTCAGGTCGGAAGGCGCTTGGGCGCCGATCCGCGCCACGAATCGTGCGATGCCGCCAGGGCTCAGCAGGCCGAAATCCGTCGCGTAGACCACTCCGACGTCCATCGGTTCCCCAGCTAGCCGCAGAGTCTCGCGACGAGGTCCCCCAGCTCCCCCGCGGCAGACTGCCAGCGGTAGCGGGCGAGGACGTCGTGGGGCGGGGCCTGCCTCCCGTCGCCGATGGCAGCGCCGATCGCCTTCACCATGTCGGCTTCGTCCAGCGGGTCGAAGAAGTGCGCGTGCCCGTCGGTCACCTCTCGGAACACCGGGATGTCACTGCACGCGACAGGGAGACCGAACTGCAGAGCCTCCACCAGCGGTAATCCGAATCCCTCGTACAGGGAAGGCAGGACCAGAGCGGAAGCGGTCCGGTAGAGCCGCGCCAGTTCTTCGTCACCGGGCCGGTCGACGTGCCTGATTCCCGCCGGGAGCTCGGCCCACCCCAGTCGGCCCACCAGGACCAGGTCGTACCGGATCCTCAGATCCGACGTCGACCACGCCCGGGCCAGGGTGCCGAGGTTCTTCCGCGGCTCCGCCGTGCCGACACACAGCACGAACGGGCGATCCAGAGGAGGTGGACTCACGGATCCCAGCTCGACCAGGTGGGAGGACAGGCCCGGGTACACGCGGGTGACGCGATCGGTGGCCAGGCCTGCGTCGAGCAGCTCGGCCCGAACAGCGTCGCTCACGGTGACCACGTGCGTCGAGCCGCTCAGCCGCCTGGCAGCAAGCCGACGGTAGTACGTGCGGCCGAGTGGGCTCGCCCACTCGGGATGGCGCAGCCACGTCAGGTCATGCAGTGTCCACAAGGTCGGAGCCGGGTACTCCCGTGCCGGCGGATACGTCGGGAAGAACAGGACGTCCGAGAAGCGGCAGCGGCGCGGCACATCCCAGAGGTCCTGTTTGACACGGGCCGATGCGCTCGACACGGTGCCTCTGGTCGGCTGCCACAGGTTCCACGTGGTGGTGCTGTCGTCCTTCAGTTCCCGAAGCAGCGAGGACGCATACCTCTCCCAGCCAGTGAGCCGGTCGAGGCAGGCGCTGCGGGCGTCGACGAAGACGTTGATCATGTCGGTACCGGCCGCCCCAGCGCACGCCGCAACACCACCACCACGGCCGCGGCGACGACCTGCGGGTAGCCCACCAGGTAGCGGCGCCACAACCGGGTGGGCTCCCTGAGCAAACGGAAGGCCCACTCGACCCCTGCGCGCTCCACGAGAGGCGGAGCCGACGGAGCGGTCCCGACGGACATGCCGATGCCGCCGCCGACCCCGATGAGGATCCCAGGACAACCCCGGCTCACCAGATCTGCGGCCAACGGCTCTCCCTTCGCTGCTCCGAGGGCGACGAGAACCAGGTCCGCACGCGCCTGTCCCAGGTCGTGCACCACACGCTCGACTGCGAGCGATCCGGCATCTCCGTGCTCGCACCACACGCAGGCGTGGCCCGCCTTCGCAGTCCGTGCTCTGAAGACCTCACAGGTCCGTTCATCCGAGCCGAGGACGGCGTATCTCAGCGGAGCCACCCTGCCCGGGATCGTCAGACCGATGCACAGGTCCTTGCCCGTGACCCGTTCCGTGCCGTTCCGATGGGCCGCGAGTACCAGAGGCCAGCCATCGGGCGTCCACCAGTCCGCTGACCGGAGGGCGCTCAGGAAGGCCTCACTGGTGCCGGCCAGGTGCAGGTGCTCCAGGTTCACGGTCTGCACTCGTCCGGTGGCTCGTCGATCGATGAGCGCGACGAGATCCTCGCGACGTCTTATGACACGACCGACCGCGGCACGTTCCAGCCACAGTGCGAGAACCGACGCGACACAGGACTGCATGGTCCGCCCTGGGAGCCCCCCGCTGTCGGGCGCCATCCGCCTGCGATCCGCCACGGCGCCGGACAGGGGCACTCGCCGGTTGGGCCTGGGGTGAAGCCGGGGACGCCACGGCCGTACGGCGGCCATCGACCTCGATCCGATCGCCCGTGCCAGGACGCCGGCATCGGTGCCGCCATCCGGCCGACGTTCGTGAGCCGCTCCGTCCTGTCTCGACGTGCGCATCCGGAGTGTCGGCATGACACCACCTCATCCACTGTCTCCGGCCCTGGCCGTCAGGTTCCTCGTTCGTGCGGCGTTGCGCGTGCGAAGTGGCACTTCCGACGCCGGCCGGGCCGTTCATCCGGTGGGATCGGCTTGGTGGCTCTTCCGGGAGCGCGCCCACGGTCCTTGACGCTCCTGGCTGACCTCCTGGTGCCGGGCAGCAAAGAGGTCCTCGGGGATGTGTGACAGGCAGCCGATCTGCAGGGTGTCGCCCATGGTCCGGCTCCATCCCGTCGATGCGCATCCACCAGGTGAGCCGGCGCATCGCGTGGGATGCCTTGCATCCCCGTGTCCACGGAAGCCGGAAGCGATACCGGTGGTGAGTCAGTCACCGGGCGTCGACGCGCGGATCCGCAGCGCATTGTGAGTACCTGCCGATTGGCGCGGAAGTCCGCGAGCACCACCTGGAGACACTCCTCCGAGTGCGGAGGGGGTGAGTCGGGGCCGAGCCGGGCGGGCAATTCGGTTGTCGACAGACAAGTGCTCCTGCTCGGTGCGCCAGTCGGGTCCGCAAGAGCCTGCTCGATCATGTCTCCGCGCCATGAACGCCTGCGCCCCGATGAGCGCGATTGCAGGGGAGGGTGGCGCGCAGAACCGCTCCTCGCGACGGATCCGGTCGCTGAGATCGAGCGTCATTGCCAGCCATGGTCATGGGCGGTGACCCTAGCGTCGAGAAGCGGGACAGCAGGGTGTCCCGGACGCGCCGACCATATCTCTCGACCTCGCGCACGGATCGTGGTCTCCTGACTACCGAAATGCGCCGAGTCGACTCCGAGCAGGAATACTTGGACTCACCGTGATCGGTCCTGCTCAGTGGCGGATTCAGTCCCGTTGCAGGGATGTGCGACGGAAACTGCATGCACGACGTCTTGCACAGCTCGGGCCCCGACTGGCTCCAGGCACGAGCTCCCCTGCACCGGCCCTGGCCGCAAACCGCGAACCGGCCGGCTCGGACCTCCTCAGCGTCCGGCCAAGGCGGCGACGAGCGGGGCCACCGCGTCGACGTCCCCCCCGAGGTTGAGGTAGTTGAACCCGTACTCCTCCCGACGCTGCAGCAGCAGGTCGATGCACTGCTCCACGGAACCGCGCAGTACAGCGGGCGAGTCCGCCAGTAGTTCCGGCGACTCGTCCAGCAACCTGGCGTAGCTGCTCGCGCGAGGACCCACGGGTCCGACGACACCCACCTGGCAGTGGAGGATGCTGAACTGGAGGTCGAGGTCCTCGACGTTCCGCCCGATCTCCCTGGCCGTGGCGCGCACCAGACCGACCTTGCGGGCCACCGACTCGGCCGACAGGTCGGCGGCAGCGGCTGGATCGAGACGTCCAGACGACAAGCGAGAGTGCACGCCCACGATGTCCGCCTCACGGGTCGCCAACTCGAGCATGCGGGGACCGCCTCCCCCGATGAGCAGGGGTGGCCGCGGCCGTTGCACGGTCGTCGGCACGCCGACGAGGTGGTCGACGACGTAGTGCTTCCCCTGGTGCGAGACCTCCTGCCCCGAGAACAGCGCCTTGAGCACAGCCACGGCTTCCGTCAGACGATCGATGCGGACACCCGGAGGGTCGAACGGCAGCCCGGAGGCCTGGTAGTCCGTGGCCATCCATCCCGCACCGATGCCGAGCTCGACGCGGCCGCCGGAGAACACGTCGAGGTTGGCGGCGGCGCGGTGCAACAGCACGGGGTGCCGGAGGTCGTTGTTGAGCACGAGGGTGAGCAGGCGCAGGCGGTCGGAGCTGTCCGCCGCCGCCTGGAGCGCGAGGAGCGGATCCAGGGCCCACCCCCCGCTGAGATGGTCCGAGATGGAGATGGTGTCGAATCCGAGATCCTCGATACGGCGAACCTCCGATCTCCACCCCCGCAGGTCTCCATCCCACCGAGGAACGGGTGCGATGAAGCGGAAGGGGCGCATGACGGTGAGCTTGGCCGAGGCGCACGTGGGGGACCAGCCCCCTCCCCATGGGATCGGGCAAGCCCGTGGTCGTCGTCCGCTCGCGAGCACGTCGAGCGATGTAGCGAGCACTGCGCGACGACGAATCCGCGTGAGTGGTGCTCGGCGCGACGGCAGTGGTTGACCCGGAGAGGCAGGAGCCCCAAAGTCGTTCCTCGGCTGCCCGCGCATCCGGACAGGCAAAGGTCGGGAACGGACATCCAGGATCGGATGGCTCATGAAGGTCGTGCTCTTCTGCGGCGGTCAGGGTCTGCGCATGCGCGAAGGCGTGACCGATCTCCCCAAGCCCATGATCATGGTCGGCCATCGACCGCTGATCTGGCATGTGATGAGGTACTACGCCCATTTCGGGCACACGGAATTCATCCTGTGTCTGGGCTACGGGGCCCACTACATCAAGGACTACTTCCTCAACTACCGCGAGACGGCGAGCAACGACTTCACCCTCACCGGCGGTGGCCAGCGCGTCGAGTTGCTGTCCACCGACATCGCGAACTGGACCATCCACTTCATTGACACGGGGGTCGATTCCGCCATCGGGGAACGGCTCCGCCGGGTGAGGCACCTCCTCCAGGACGAGGACGTCTTCCTCGCCAACTACTCCGATGTCCTCACCGACGCACCGCTGGACGTGATGGTCGACCGCTTCGAGCGCAGCGACGCCGTCGCGAGCCTGTTGGCCGCGCGACCCGACAAGTCGTTCCACTGCGTCGACATCGGCACGGAAGGCCGGATACGCAGCATCCGGGCCAGTGCTGACATGGGCCTCTGGGTCAATGGGGGTTTCTTCGTCCTGCGGCAGGAGGTCTTCGACTTCATCCCCAAGGGCGGTGATCTGGTGGACGACGCCTGCACGGCGCTCGCCGAGCGAGGCCAGCTGCTCTCCTATCCCTACACGGGCTTCTGGCATCCGACGGACACGATCAAGGAGCGCAACAACCTCGAGGCCCGCTTCGCCCGCGGTGAACGTCCGTGGATGGTCTGGGAGACCGACCCCACGCGCGCGCCCGCGCCGGCGGTCTGAGTGCTCCACCTGGATCTCCGCCTGGGCAGCGACTGCACACCGGTCGTGGTGGCTGTCGGCGCGCACTGCGACGACATCGAGATCGGTGCAGGATGCCTGCTGCTCCAACTGGCCGAGTCGTTCCCGGGTGCGCGGCTGCACGCGCTCGTGCTCTCCTCGACACGCGAGCGCGAGACTGAGGCGGCCGCCTCCATGAGGTCCTTCACCGCCGGTCTGGACCTCGAGCTCACCGTCCTCGATCTCCCCGATGGCCGACTGCCGGCGCACTGGAACGCCGTCAAGCAGGCGATGGAGGACGCCGGAGCGCGGGCTCAGGACGCAGGGGACGTCCACCTGGTCCTCGCGCCGTCCCGCGGCGACCTGCACCAGGACCACCGCCTGGTCGCGGAGCTCACCCCGACAGTGTTCCGACGTCACCTCGTGCTCGGGTACGAGATAGCCAAGTGGGACGGCGACCTGGGGCGGCCAGCAGTGCACGTCCCGGTGCCCCCGGAGCTCGCCGAGCGCAAGGTGGAGTTGTTGTTCGAGCACTACCGGTCCCAGCACCATCACGACTGGTTCGACCGTGAGGCCTTCCTGGGTCTGATGCGGGTGCGCGGCATCGAGTGCCACGCGCGCTACGCCGAGGCTTTCTACTGCGACAAGTTCGTCCTGGGCCTCAGCGCCCCGGCACAACGCGAGCGGGGGATGTCGTGAGAGTTCTCATCACCGGTAGCGAGGGATACCTCGGCACCGTTATGGCCGACGTCGTGGCCGGCGCAGGCCACGACGTCGTCGGCCTGGACAGCGGCTTCTTCATGGGGGCCACGCTGGGTCCCGAGCCGGAGCGGCCGCCGGTGATCCGCCGGGACCTCCGGGACGTCACCGTCGAGGACCTCGCCGGCTTCGACGCCATCTGCCATCTGGCGGCCCTGTCGAACGACCCGCTCGGCAGCCTCGCGCCCCAGGTCACCTACGACATCAACCACGCAGCTAGCACACGGCTGGCCCGGCTGGCCCGCGACGCCGGAGTGCGTCGGTTCCTCTATGCCTCGACGTGCAGCGTGTACGGCGCGTCCGGCACCGACGAGGCGCTGAGCGAGAGCGCGCCTCTGGCTCCGGTGACCCCCTACGCCGAGAGCAAGGTGCGCGTCGAGGCCGACCTGCACGACCTCGCCGACGACGACTTCGAACCGGTCTCCCTGCGCAACGCCACGGCTTTCGGGTTCTCCCCGCGGTTGCGAGCCGACATCGTCCTCAACGACCTGGTCGCAGCAGCCGTGCTGGACGGGGAGATCGTCGTCAAGTCGGACGGCACGCCGTGGCGTCCTCTCGTGCACGCCCAGGACATCGCAGGAGCATTCCTGGCCTGCCTGGAGGCACCGCGCGAGGCGGTCCACGACCAGGCTCTCAACGTCGGTATGGACAGCGAGAACCGCCGCGTCGCCGACATCGCGGAGGTCGTCGCGGAGGCCGTGCCCGGCGCCACGGTGCGCATCACAGGCGAGTTCGGCGGTGACCCGCGCTCCTACCGGGTCGACTTCAGCCGGATCAGCCGCGTCGTGCCGGCCTTCAAGCCGACGTGGACCACACTGGACGGGGCGTGTGAGCTGGCCGATGCGTACCGCAGGTTCGGGCTCACCCGCCCCATGCTCCGGGACCGTTTCACCCGCCTAACCTGGCTGCGCCGGCTGCAGGAGCAGGGCCGGCTCACCGAGGACATGCGGTGGCGGTGAGCTTCTCCGGTTCACCGCCCCGACACGGCCCCGAGCTGCCGCAGGAGGTCCCGCCAGCTCCCCGCTCCGGCGTCCCGCTCGGAGACCAGGGTCACCGGCGCCGGCCAGCGGATGTTCAGATCGGTGTCGTCATACCGGACTGCCACGTCCTCGACCGGGTCGTGCTCACGGTCAATCCGGTAGCAGACATCCGCCCACTCGGTGAGGACCTGGAAGCCGTGCAGGAAGCCAGGGGGGACATAGAGATGCCGTCCCTCCTCGTCGTCGAGCCTGAACGTCGCGATGCCGCCGAACGTGCGCGATTCCGGGCGCGCATCGACGACGACGTCGAGCACCGCGCCTCTGGCGCAGCGCACCAGCTTGGCCTCCCCCGCTCCGGAGCGTCCGTGCATCCCGCGGACCACGCCCTGGCGCGACCGCGATTGGCTGTCCTGCCGGAAGCTGCGCGTGTCCACGCCGGCCCTCTCGGCGACCGCGACGTCCAGGGTCCTGACGAACCACCCTCGTTCATCGGCATGCCGTTTCTCCGGGAGGAAGCACACCACGTCGTCCAGGTCAGACCGCTCGATCCGCACGGCAGGAGTCTCGCGCAGACTCCGGCCCGGAGGTCGCGGTGAGTACCCGGGGGTCTTGTCGCTGGTGCGGCTCGGACACCGGCCAGGTGGTGCTAGACCTCGGCCGGCAGCCGGCGGCCGACTCATTCCCCCTGCCCGGCGACCCGCCGGTCGCCGACCATCCCCTCCGTCTGTGGTCGTGCGACCGGTGCGTGCTGGTACAGCTGCCTGACCGTTCTCCCACCCCGGACGAGCCCCGGGCGGTCGAGCCGGCAGCGCTACGAGCTCACGCGGGTGACTCGGTGGCCTGGGGCCTCGCCGAAGGACTGCTCATCCCCGGGCAGTCGGTGATGGAGTTCGGGAGCCCCCACGGCGGCAGCTGGCTCGGCCCGCTCACCGCCGCCGGCTTGCACGACCGCACGAGGGGCGACGAGCCGGTCGACATCGTCGTGGACGTCATGGGGCTCATGCACGAGGAGGACCAACGCGGCGGGCTGCGACGTCGGTTGGACGTACTGGGTCCCTCTGGAGTCCTCGTTCTCGTCTTCCCCCCGCTGGAGACCGTCGTGAAGCACGGCCAGTGGAACGCGGTCCGCCACGGACACCACGCCTATCCGTCGACAGCAGTGGCGGCCCGGCAACTCCAGGAGTGTGGACTCACCGTCGTGGCGACGGACCTGCATCCCCTCTACGGCGGGACCCGGCTGCTGGCCGCACGCAGACGCCGCCGGGGAGCGTTGCAGGCCACGTCCGTCCCGCTGCCACCGGACGTCCCGAGGTCCGCCCTGGTGGACCTGGCCCGGGAGGTCGATGTGGCCACCGCGGCGCTGCGAGAGCACCTGCGGCGCCAGGCGGCGGCCGGCCGACGGGTGCTCGGCTACGGCGCCGCCTCCCGCGCCGTCCCACTGCTCGTCGCAGCCGGGACGGGGCCGGACCTGTTGCCCGGGGTGGCCGACGCATCCCCGGCCAAGCAGGGCCGGCTGATCCCGCGGGTGGGGATCCCCGTGATCAGCCCGACAGAGCTGGTCGCGGCTCGTCCCGACGAGGTGCTGCTGTTCCTGCCCGATCTCCTGGACGAGGTGCGAGCCTCCTTGCCGGAGGTGGAGCGGCAGGGCGGGCACTGGCACTCCGTCGACAGTCTCCTGCAGAACGGAGTCCCTCGGTGATCTCGCAGTCCGACGAACCCCTGGTGACGGTGGCCATGCCCACCTACCGGCGGCCGGCGATGCTGCAGCAGGCGATCGAATCCGCCTTGGCCCAGACCTACCGCAACATGGACATCCTCGTGTCAGACAGCGCGGCGGACCCGACGATCGAGGAGTTGGTGGCCAGCTACGGGGACCCCCGTCTGCACTACCGGCACAATGGTGGGGTCAGCGACCTCGTCACGAACCTGAAGTCGGTGTACACCGCCGCCCGAGGCGAGCTGATCGCCACTCTGCACGACGACGACATCTGGGAACCGAACTTCCTCAGCTCCCTGGTGCCGCCGCTCGTCGCCAACCCGGACGTCGCCGTCTCGTTCGGCGACTTCTCGATCATCGACCTGACCGGTGCTGTGCGACCGGACCTGTCCGTGAGATATCGCGACCGGGAGGGCCTCCGGCCAGGGCTGCACCAGCCCTTCTTCGACCTGGCCATCACGCGCCGCGCGTTGAACGTCCCGATCGCGGCAGTGTTCCGGGCGACCGCCGTCGATTGGAGGGACTGGCGTGCGGAGGCGCGTACCGCCTGCGACCTGTGGCTGGCCTACCTGCTGGCTCGCTCCGGTGGAGCGGCCTGGTACGAGCCGACGCAAGTGTCGCGGTACCGGCATCACGCCGCTGCCTCGACCTCGGTCGACGAGACGGATGAGGCAGCGCTCTGGTGCTTCGCCCGTTTCCTCGAGGACGACCGGCTGGAGCCCGTGCATGCGGACATCCGGCGGGCAGCCGCCTTCCCCCACACCAGCCTGGCCCTCGCTGCTCTACGTCGCGGGGATCCGGCAGCTCGCCGCCAGGCAATCCGTCACCTCGTGCCGGCTCTGCGAGGCGCGGTCAGTCCCAGGACGCTGGCCACCGCGGCGTTGGTGCCGTGGCCGTTGCCGGTACGCAGGACGGTCATCGACGCGGTCGCGCGCCTGCGTTCCCGTCGCGACGCGCGGGCATGAGGACGTCCAACGCCTGAGTCCGGGACCGCGTTCAGCCCGTGCGGCGCAGGACGGAACGAAGGCGCTCCGTGGAAGCCACTCGATCTCGTGGAGTGCGGGTCGAGGACTTGGAGACCCGGGACAAGACGTCGAGGACGACCGCGGCCGTGTCGGCTGCGGAGAAGAGCTCACGCAGATGGGGTTCAGCGTGGGCCGCTTGGCGAGCCAACTGCCCCGGAGCGTCGAGATGAGCGCAGATGGCCTCAGCCATCGCCGGGACCGATTCCGGTTCGACGAGTCGACCGTATTCTCCTCCGCCGAGGACCATGCGAGGTCCACCAGACGCACAGTCCGCCGCGATCGTGGGGACCCCGAGCGCCAAGGCCTCGAGGAGTACCAGCCCGACGGCCTCCACTCGAGCAGCGTGGACGAAGGCTGCGCCTCGCGCCATCTCTGGTAAGGGGTTCTCCACATGCCCCGTGAAGGTGACGGCGTGCCCGACCCCGAGACTGTCGGCCAAGCTCCTGAGAGCAGACTCCTCGGGCCCCCGTCCCATGATGACCAGGCCGACTCGACGCCCCGTCTCGTGCACCATGGCCAGGGCGCGGATCAGGATGTCGAAACCCTTGTGCGGTTGCAGCTCCCCGCACGCCACCAGCGGCTGCTCCGTTGTCCGTGGCGCTCGGTCAACGCGCTCGGTCGACCGCCGCCTCGCGGCGTCCACGTCGATTCCCGCCGGCGCGACGGTGATCCTGGTGGGTGCCACGCCGGTTTGCTTCGTCGACTCAGCCGATGCGGGAGAGACGCAGAGGACCGCGTCGGCATGCGCCATGCAGAAGTGCCAGAGGCGACGTTGCCGTCGGGAGAGGTAGAGGCCTTGGGCGTGATCGGGGATGGATTGGACGTACACGACGAAGGGACGGCGAGTCAGGCGGGCCAAGGCGTAGCCGAGTGGTAGGGACTTCGCCACTTCACTGATCACGAGGACGACGTCGGATGCCGCCACCGCCTGCAGCGCATGCAGGAGCGCTCCAGGGAGTGCCTTGCGGAACCTCCGGACCTTGGTGTCGGCGTACGTCAGCGTTGCGCCGTCCGGTGGCGTGGCACGCCTCCCGGCGACGTCGAACTTGAGCGACAAGTAGTTGACGTCACGGTCTGCCGCGAGCCAGTGCCTGCTCAGTTCATGGATCCAACGAAGGCCGCCGTTGTCGTCGAGGGTATCGACGATGACGAGGACCGAAGGCGGGAAGGGCACGGCACGACTCCCCTTCGCACTCGGCATGCGGCAAGGCGCGCGACGGCACACGACCGCGCCCGGAGAACCTGGCGACAGGCACTCGTGCGCAGACGAGAGCGACGGAGTCGTTCGTCGCGGCACCACGACTGTGGACCGCGAATCGCGATGACACAAGGAGTCGCGTCGCCACGACCTCCATTCCTTCGCCGGAGGCCAGTCTGTGCTGACTCGTCACCACCTGACCGGTCCTGAGCCCCGCGGGATTGAGCCAGGGCGGAAGGAGTAGGGCCCGGATCAACATGTGTGACGGTTCTGCGCCGGCGCGTGGCGCCTCTGACCGCCAGGTCTCCGCTGTACGGACCGCTGTCGGGTCCCGCTTCCTGCAGGACCGGACGGCTCGCGAGGATGCTGACCGCCGACCGTGAGAAGGGTAGGTTCAGTCACCCGGTTGACCGGAGCCAGGTCACCCAAGGCCCTGGATCGCCTGCTCCTCGAGGAGAACCGAGAGGAAGGGATCGGCCGGCTCACCTCATAGACCAGCTCTGCGAGGACGGCCTCGGTGAGAGAGCAGGGTGTCCAAGAGGAGAGTGCCACGTTGAGCATTCCGGCCCGTCGGGACGTGCAACCCAGCGTGTGGCAGTCCACGTTCCGACGGTTCGTAGCTCACGGAACGCTGCCCCTCTGCTCCTTCATCGCCGGGCCGATCCTGGCGAGAACGCTGGGGGTCGAGGGACGGGGCCTCGTGGCCGCGATAACGGTCCCCTTGACGCTCGGGTTGATGATCGTACTCACGGCCATGGGGGAGCTGCTCACCGCCGATGTGGCCTCGGAGCGATCGAGCAAGCGGGACGCCTTCTGGGGCGGCACTGTCATCAGTGTCTCCATCGGGATTGTCCTGGCGACGATCATCCACGTACTCGCCCCGACCCTGGTGCCCGACCACCCTGATGCGGTTCGGCTACTGCAGATCCTCGCGTGGTGCCTGGTTCCTGCCGGTGTACAGGTCAGCCTTCGGGCACTCCGGCAAGGCGAGAGGCGCTACAAGATGTTGAACCGAGAACCGTTGTTCGGTTCCATCGGGCGCCTGGGCTGCTTGCTGCTGCTGTGGGCGTTCGGCTGGCTCAACGTAACGACCGCTGCCGTCACCACGGCGTTCTTCATGATCGGAACCGGTCTCCTTCTCGGCAGACCTCCGCCGTTGGAAGTGACCCGGGCATGGAGGGGCATTCGAGACGCCATCCGAGGACAACTGAGCCGCTGTTCGGTGCTCCTGATCGGGAGCCTGGCATACATCTTGACGATGCGAGCCGACCAGCTGCTCCTCACGCCACTGGCCGGTCCGCGGCAACTCGGCTTGTACGCAGTCGCGGTGACGCTTGCGGAGATCCCCCTGCTCGCTGCTGACTCGGTACGGATGATCCTGCTGGCGGAGGTTTCAGCACGGCGCGATCCCCACCTGGTGGCCAGAGCCTGCCGATTGGGGATCGCCTGCATGATCCCGATTGCCCTCGTGGGTGCGGCGCTGTCGCCGATCGGCATTTATCTCCTCTACGGCGCCTCCTTCTCCGGGGCTGCCCTGCCGACGGTCGTCCTCCTGGCCAGCACGGCAGTTTTCGTGCCCGGCTCGCTGATGTCTGCCTCGCTGATCGCATTCGGCCATCCTGGGTTGTCAACCCTTCCGACCCTGTTGGGGTTGATGGTCACAGCCGTCGTCGCCCCGGTCGCAGTGATCTGGTGGGGTGCGACAGGGGCTGCACTGGCGACCTTCGTCGCCTATCTCGCGTCCTCGATCCTGGCGCTTCTCCTCTTCCGTCGACACGAGGGGATCAGCTTGGCCAACTCAGTTGTGGTCAAGTCCTCCGACCTAACGTTGGCCCTTCGCCGAGTGCGAGAAGCTGTGAGGGCCGGCAAGGGATGAACTCCGAGTCCCCTGGCGGGTCCGCGCGGGGCGGCGGATGATGGCAGGGCGCGTCAAGGAGGGCCTGGAGCCCGGCCACCCCTCGGCACCGGCACCGCTCCTGCTGTTGGATCGTCGCCTCGAGACTGCTGGCCGGCTCGGCGTCGAGAGCCGACAGCCATGGCCGACGTCCAGGTGCACCGAATCGTCCAGGACGAAGCCGGCCTGCGTCACCGGAGCGGCACAGCACCTCTGCCGTCCGCGGCGGGGATGAGCGGGTGTCTCATCGCCTCATGCGGAGCGATTCAGGTTCAGTCGAATCGCCCATGGGGCTGTGAGCGCACGGTCACCGCCCAAGCGGCTCAAGTGAGGCACCGACTACAGACGTGGGTCACGAGCAGGCCACTTCTTGCCTCGAGGTCGGGCACAGTCGGCACCGCCTGAGAACCGATCCCCTGTGACCAGTGGCGGGGAGGCGCTGTCCGGGCGGCGTCGACAGGCAGACCAGCGACCTGCAGCCCGTCGACGGAACTGCGACCACATCCCCGACCGAGACGTGTCAGGGAGGTGTCTCGTCGCCCCTGGGCGTGCCGATGACAGTGTGCGGTCCCGTCCGCCTCATCGGTCGCAGCCTGCCCCCTCGCGCGTCAACCACGCCTCGCGCCAGAACGGCTGCGTCTTGCGCTGGCACAGTCCGTGGTACCGGCCTTGACACACGACTCCCTCGAGCACGAGGGACCGGCCAGGCAGCGTGAGCATCCGCCCGGTGTACTCGTCGATGATCCGGTTGATCACCCGGTCCACGCGGCGGACCTGCCCGCAGTACGGAGTCATCTCGCCGTCGAACGACAGGCCCTTGTTCTTACCGTTGCGATCGACGGTCCTGCGGATCTCGCGCCGGCTGCGGATCCGAACCGACTCCCCAGGCTGCAGGTCCAGGTGGACGGCGGGGGTCCGGGTGAGCCGTCCGTGTACGAACGGGAAGGGCTGGCCGCGACGGAATTGCAGCCAGCGGGGGAAGTGACGCCGACTGACGCCTTGGAACATGTTGACGAGGTCTGGGAGGAGGAAGCGCAGCACAGCCCGCAGCCGGACGTTCCCGTTCCGCAGGTCGGTCGCGTAGTGGCGCAGGTCCCACGGTGCGAGACGCGTCGTCGCCTCGAGGATCCGAGTGGCCTGGCACGACCACAACTCCTCACCCTCCGGGCCCGGCTGATGCGGATGGACCGCCTTCGCGACGTCCTCCCGTGTGCATCCTTCGCGCCGGACGGGAGCGGCCATCTGGACCGGTGCATCGCTGGGCGGGAGTTCGTCCACTCCTCGGAGCCACTCCTCCTTCCAGTACAGCAGACAGCCGGCTTGGCACCCGCCGTGGGCGGAACCGTCGCAGCGAACGCCGGTGAGGTGAACGCTCGCCGGCAGATGCCGCAGGATGCCTAGGAAGCAGGTCGTGTCCGTCCGACTGTCCACGACGAAGCGTGAGCCGCAGTGGGCCAGCATCTCGGGCTGGAACGGCAGTCCGTCCACCGAGGCGTCAGGACCGAGTGTCGCGAGGATCTCCTCAGCAGAACGGACTTCTACGACGTCTCCGGGCCGCAGGGCCCGGGGACGGGGAGCGATGGCTGCGCGCATGCGAGGCACTCCAACTCGACGGAGGAAGAGGACGGCATGAAGGTCGGGACGACGACGCCCGGCACCCGGTTCGCCCGACGACTAGAAGATCTCGAGTTCTGGGATGGGCACCACCAGACGGCCGCCCCACTGCCGCACGTGGGAGAGCTGGGCGCCGAGTTCCTCCCGCAAGTTCCACGGCAGCAGCAGGACGTAGTCCGGCCGCACTTCGGAGATCGCCTCGGGTGCCAGGATCGGGATGTGGGTGCCCGGGAGGAACAGCCCCTGCTTGTGCGGGCTCCTGTCGACCGTGAAGGACAGCAGATCCGACCGGATGCCACAGTGGTTCAGCAGGGTGTTTCCCTTGCCGGGCGCCCCGTACCCGACCACGCGCTTGTCCCCTGACGCAGCCTCCGCCAGGAAGACGACCAGGTCACGCTTGACCTTGTCGACGGCCGCCGCGAAACCCCGGTGGCCGTCGAGGGAGTGCAGGCCGCGACGCTCCTCCTCGGCCAGGAGTTCGGTGACCGCTCCCGTCACCGAGTCGGCGTGCCGTTCGTGCCGTGCCCAGATCCGGAGGGAGCCACCGTGCGTCGGGAGTTCCTCGACGTCCACCACGGCGAGTCCGGCATGCGCGAGCACGCGTTGGGCGGTCAGCAGGGTGTAGTACGAGAAGTGCTCGTGGTAGATCGTGTCGTACTGCGATCGCTCGATGAGCCGCATGAGGTGCGGGATCTCGATGCTCAGCCATCCCTCATCAGCGAGCAGTGCGGCCAGACCGAGACTGAAGTCCCGGACGTCCGGAACGTGCGCGAACACGTTGTTGGCCACCACCAGGTCGGCGGGGCCGTGTTCCGTCCGTTGTCTGCGCCCCTCCTCACCCCCGAGGAAGGCCACGTGCGTGGGGATCCCCCGCTGTTCCGCCACGGCTGCGATGTTGCCCGCCGGTTCGATGCCGAGGACCGGGATCCCCTGCGCGACAAAGTGCTGGAGCAGGTAGCCGTCGTTGCTCGCGACCTCCACCACCAGGCTCGAGGAGGTCAGGCCCAACCGCTCCACAGTGCGCTCGCAGTAGAGCCTGGCGTGCTCCACCCAGGAGGTGGAGTACGAGGAGAAGTAGGCGTAGTCGGAGAAGATGTCCGCGGCGGGGATGTGTGACGGGAGTTGCACGAGCAGACAATTCGCGCAGATCCAGACACGGAGGGGGTAGAAGACCTCCGGCGACTCCAACTTGTCCTTCGTCAAGTAGCTCTCGCAAGGCGGCGACATCCCGAGGTCGACGAACACGTCCGACAACGGCCGGTCGCACAGTCGACAGGTTCCGCCTCCCAGAGCTCCGGAGCTCCGTGTGATCGACGACTTCTCGAGGGCGGCAGCGGGCATCAGGTCTTTCATCGAGGCCGTCATGCGCATGCCTGCAGCAGTCCTGCCGGTGCAGCCAGGCTCGGCAGACCAACGGTGGTCTTCGTCGGATCGGCACTGTGTCGTCGTCGAACAACCGGCACCTGCGTGCTGCGGGACATCCGCACCCCCTGTGTCGACCGGGGCCCCGTGCACCGACCCCGCTCGAAGGCCGCCAGAGCAGGAGCAGACTCGGGGAACCCTGGCTCGCCGTCAACCCGTCTGCGCGCACCGCAGGCGCACCGAGGCACTGCCTGCCCGTTCGAGCACGACGATGCCCGTCTGGCGCCCTGGCACAGTCCCGTCAGGACGCGTTGAACGCTTCCGCCGCGCTGCTCAGGGTGCACCCAGCGAGCCGTCGCTCCGCGAGGCTCCCTCAACATCGCCGACCGGTGGTGGTCTCAGGGGAGCCTTCGGTGGTGCCGGCCCTCTGCTCCACCGCGATGGCGGTCCGGCAGGGCGGTGCGGTACCCGCGAGCGGCCCCATCATCGATCCCGGGGGGAACCATGTTGAGAATCGTGCCGAGCATCAGTGCACCGACGCGCTCCAGGCTCTCCACCGCGCGTGCTACCTGGATCTTGTCCGTCTTGCCGTAGCGGATGGACAGCAGGACTCCATCGGTCAACGGCGCTATCGTGCTGGCGTCAGCCACAGGCAGGAGCGCCGGCGTGTCGAGCAGGACGAAGTCGTTCTGTGCGCGGAGCTTCTCCAGCAGATCTGCCATGGCGCCCAGTCCGAGCAGTTCGACGGGGTTGGGTGGAACGGGTCCCGCGGCGATGACCGAGATGCCTTCGCGAGGTGTCTGGATGACATCTTCGACGCTCGCAGTCGAAGCCAGGAGGTTCGTGAGCCCCGCATCCCCGGTCAAGCCGAGATAATCGGCGACCTTGGGCCGTCGCAGGTCAGCGTCGACGATGACGACCTGCCGGCCGGCATCCGCGAGCACCTGAGCGAGGTTGACCACCACGGTCGTCTTGCCTTCGGCGGCCAACGCACTGGACACCATGACGGCTTTGGGTGGCTTTTCGACACTGAGGAACTGCAGGTTCGTACGCAAGCGCCGGAAGTCCTCGCCCGCTCGGCCGGTGCTGCCACGGTCGATGACGTGGTGCTTGTCCAGCGTCCGGTCGCGGGTGATGGTGGCTATGGCTGGGGCCGACACCAGCTCTGATGCCACCTCGACGTCCTTGACCGAGCGGTCCAGCCGAGCTCGCGCGATGGCTCCCCCAGCTCCGAGCACCAACCCGACGACGAGTCCGAGGGCGACATCGCGGACCGGTTTGGGCGAGGTCGGTGCCGTGGGCACCTGAGGCCGTTGGGTGACGGTGACCTTCACCGGAGACCGAGCGCCCGGCTCCGTGGTCTCGATCTCCTGGACGAGCGCGCTGAACTGCGGGCCGATCGAATCGGCGATCTGTTGGGCGCGCTGAGGGGAAGGATCGGTCACCGTCACGTCGATGAGCACCGTGTCGGTCACCGGTGTCGCCGTGATTTCGGCTGCCAGCTGATCCGGCGACATGGGCAGCCCGAGCTGCTGGACGACCCGGGTGGCCAACTGCTGACCGGTGATCAGACGCGCATACGAGGCAATTCGCTGCTGGGAGAACTGGCTCCCCTGGAAGACCTCGGAAGCCGAGGCCGAGTCCGTGGTGGAGACGAACAGCTGGGTGGAGGAGGTGTAGGTCGGCGTCTGCAGGAGGCTGACGCCCAAAGCCGCGAGGCCGCCGACGAGGAGGCTGACGAACAGCAACCATGAGGAAGTCCGAAGTGCAGCCATGACCTCGCGAAGACTCATCTCGTTCTTTCCTCGGTTGATCCTCGAGCCCGGAGCCCCTGGTAGAAGGGCTACAACATAGGTCACGTCGCCCGTCTGAACGGCCGGATCACCCGTGCTCAATGGGGACGCTCGGATGCGATTACTCGCTACCTGTCCCATGACGCGGTGCGACGACAGAGTCGCAACCAACTGCGATGCTCCGACTACACCTCCTCGAGTGGCCGCGCCCTGGTCCCAGCGCCTGAGCGGTTCCTGGCGGCGACGTTCCGCGTTCGCGGCATCGGTCGAGCGCGGCTCCTCGGGGTGCTAACGCCCGGTCACCTTCTCGTCCCGGTGGACCAGGACAGCACGGGCCAACCGTGGCGCGCCCACCGCCACGCACACGGCGGCTCGCTGACGTGCGGAGAGTGCTGCACAGCAGGCCAGTGACAGCGCCTCGGACCGGGCGGCGCGACCCTCTCGTACGCGCCAGGCCCAGCGCCGGAACCGGGCCTCCGCCAGCACGCCAGCCGCGATGACTCGCTCGTCCTCGCGCAGTCCCTCGTAACCAGTGATCGTCTGGGCGACGCGCACCCTCCCCGCGAGGACGCGCTCCAGGTCCGCCGTCTGTTGGCCACCCCACTGCCGATACCGGTACAGCGGCAGGGGGACCAGTCCGGCCGCCGCGCCGCGGAGGAACATCCGGACGTAGCACTCCCAGTCGGGTCCGTAGTCGAGCGTCTCGTCGAAGCCGCCGGCCTCCAGGAGCGGCCGCCGACGGATCGCCGGGGCGGGGAGGAAGTTCCACCGCAGGATTTCCCTCCGCTGGTCGCGGACGGGGAAGCGCTCCACCAGGGAGTAGCCGGGGGACTGCACCCTCGGACCGAACTCCTCCCAGGGCGTCGTGACGAGGTGGAGATCAGGGCGGCGCTCCGCCACCCACACGAGCGCCTCCACCCGCTGGGGAGCCATCTCGTCGTCCCCGTCCAGGATGACGACCAGATCGGCACTCATCGCGGCCACCGCGGCGTTCTTGGCCGCGCCCTCCCCTCCTCGCACCGGCCGGCGGATCACCCGGACGCGGTCCAGGTAGGGCTCGACCGCACTGAGCACGTCGTCGTCGGACGCGTCGTCGCACAGCACCACCTCGTCCGGCAGCCGGGTCTGCGCGAACACCGACTCCAGGGCGGCAGGCAGGAAGGGCGCGACGTTGTGCGCCGTGACGACGACGCCGACCCTCACGTGTTGGGGGGATTCGAGCATCTCTGCATCCGGAGCCAACAAGGGCCACGTCGCGTTCATGCGGCCGGCACCCACGCCGTGACCGCCCGCCGGAGGCGGTCCACGCTCCATCGGCCGACCGTGATCCGAGGGACCGCGAAGGGGTCCGCTCCGTCCACGGGACCTGCCACGTTCGCGAACGCCAAGTGATAACCGGCCGCGCGGGCCTCCTGCGCGTTGCGCCGGGTGACCGTCCCTGGCGCCCCGAAGGGATAGGCGAGCAACTCGGGTGACTCGCCGAGGATCGCGCGAAGGGCGTCCCGGCTCTGCGTCAGCTCGCGCCGGGCCTCCTCTCCTCGGAGCTGCGCGAGGGCTGCATGGGAGCAGGTGTGCGAGCCGATCGTGAACATCGGGTCCTCGGCAAGCCGCTGAACCTGCTCGACAGTCATCCGGCGGTGCCGCATGCAGGTCGCGGCACGAGGTCGGACGGTCTCCAACACCCTCACCACGCGCCGCACCTCGGCGGGCGGCTGCCGATACAAGGCCGCACTCAGCTGCCAGTAAGCCAACCTGCGGGAGTCCGCGTTGGCGAGGTCCAACCGCAGCATCCGTCGGCCGACCTGCACGTCGAGCTGGTTGCCGCCGGAGCCGTGCTCCAGCAGCAGGTGCTCGAGCCGGTCCCACCAGTACTCCTCCACAGGACCCCTCCCATCGCCGGCGAGGGCATCAGCGACCACGAAGAACGTGGCGGGCAGGGAGAACTCCTGGAGCACGGGCACGGCCTGCTCGAGGTTGTCGAGGTAGCCATCGTCCAGCGTGACCGCGGCCGCCGGCTCTCCGTGTCCGGACAGGATCCCGCGCGCGGGAACCACCGAGAACCAGTCGCTCAACGCTGTCATGTGCTCCCGGAACAACGACGGCGGCACGACCATCCCGCCGGGGTCATCGGACTCGTCCTCGGAGATCCGGTGATACAGCAGGACCACGTTCCGCCCGCGCGGCCGGAATCGGCGGGGGAAGACCGGTCGCCGGTTCCAGAGCCCGTGAAGACGACGCAGACCTCTCATCGCTCACCAGGCGGATCGATCGGCGGCTCCACTCGTCCTGATCAACCCTTCGGACGCACGACCGCGGTCACGATGAGCGGGAGCTCGGGGTCATCGCGCTCCAGCACCCGGCGAGGGAGTTCCTCGACCGCGGCACCCAACAGGAAAGCCCGGCACGTCACGAGGTTGCCGAAGGCACGCACCTCTCCCACCCCGCCGGTCACGTCCACCAGGTCCTCGAAGCCGTGTGCGGTCCAGCGCCACCGGTCCCATGAGCCGGCGAGCCGGCTCATGGACGGGACCGTGACGAGGATGCTGCCCCCTGGCCGTACGCTCGCGAGCAGGTTCTGCAGCGCAGTCCGCGGGTCCGGCACCAGCTGCAGCGTCTGCGTGATGATCCCGCAGTCGAATGCCCCCCGGGGCAGGGTCGTCGGATCGCACACGTCACCCACGACCGTGGCGAGGGGGTTGGTGACGTCGATGTCGAGGACGTCGACCGTGTCGGCCCCGAGCCCGGAGGCGTAGAGGTCCTCCCTGACCTCGAGGACCCGGCCACGGACGAGTCCCCGATGGGCACGCAGGAAGCGCTCGATGTAATACCGGTCGATCGGCGTGCCTCTTTCGAAACCCCATTCGGAGAGCGGATCGAGGCGACGGGTGCTGACCCAGCCGAGTCGAAAGGACGCATTCCGGACCAGCGAGGACCGGGCCACTGACCTCGCGACCACTCGCTGTCGTGCTCTGCGCACCATCGCACCGAGCTGCACGTTCGGAGACTATCCCCCCGCTCCGGATGCCGCGGCAGAGGTTTCGCCGCCACCGCCGGCGACTTCGAGAGAGCGGGTGACAGCGCAACCACGTGCTCTTTGCACAGCCTGACGGCAACAGACCACTGGATCCAGCGTTCGCCGACAAGAAGACAGTGACCGGTGAGCAGGGCGGGTCGTCCGTCGCCGTGCTCACTCACGACCGCGGGCACCTGGGGTCGGACGTCTTGGAAGCGGTACGGCGGAGCCCGTCACCGACGTGCTGATCGTGGTGCCGCCGCCGCACGGGATCCGCGGGTGCGGCTCCACTCAGCGATCCCGATGGTGACGACATCTGTCCACCATGCCGCCATGACCGCCTGCGAGGGTCCCGATCCCGCGACGTTCCCACGCATCGGTCGGCACGCTGGAACCGGAGGGCAGCAGCCCCTCTCAACACTCGCGTCAGGGAGTCGGCGGGCACCTACGGTGATGTCCCAGATCAGGTGGCTTGCGGCCGCGACTCCCAGTCTCCGGCGCCGTCGCCGTCAACACGCTGAGCAACGCCGACCTGCTTCCCTGCTCTACCCCTGGGCCACCGCGCCCGGAGAACGTCGGCTCGTTCACCGCCCGGACGCCGCCCATGTGCCACGGTGATCACGCAGGTCACGGACACCTCAGCTGTCCGCCGGGATCCGGCTGCGTTCCCCGCAGGATGCAGCCGTGGCTTTCCTCCTCGGCTCGACCTGGCTGGCGCTCAACGTGTTCGTCGCCGAGCACGGCTCCCTGCTGATGGCCGTGGCCGCGTGTGGCATCGCGCCGGCAGGCGCACTGCGGCGCCGTACGGCCGCCTGAGCCTCAGCGGCGTCGGCCCACCAGGATCCCCATCAGGGACAGCATCCCCGCAGCCCAGCCGGTCAGGACGAAGACGTCTCCCCTGTGCAGCCCGTGCTCCGCCGTGACCCGGATGAGCACCGGTCCCTCGTTGTAGTAACGGCCGGTCACCAACAGCACGGCGAACGCCGTCAGCATCCCGGCGGCCGTCAGCGCGAACAGCCAGCGGAAGACGACCTCGCCGGTCAGCCGCCCTGACGTCGCAGCACCTGCCCCACGGTCTTCAGGACGATCTTCATGTCGAGCCACGGCGACCAGTTCTCGATGTAGTAGTTGTCGAACCGGGCGCGGTCCTCGATGGAGGTGTCCCCCCGCAGGCCGTGCGCCTGCGCCCACCCGGTCAGCCCCGCCGGCACCCGGTGACGAGCGGTGTACCGCGGGATGTGCGCGGAGAACTGGTTGACGAAGTGCGGCCGCTCGGGGCGCGGGCCGACCAGGCTCATGTCCCCGCGGACGATGTTCCACAGCTGCGGCAGCTCGTCCAGCGACGTCGCGCGGAGGAACCTGCCGACGGGCCCCAGCCGGTCGTCGTGCTTGATGTTCCAGTTCGTCTGCGACTCGGTCTCGTCCACCGGCTTGAGCGAGCGGAACTTCAGGACCTGGAACGGACGGCCGTCCAGCCCGACCCGCTCCTGCCGGAAGATGATCCCGGGCCCACCCTCGACCCGGACGGCGACCGCGCAGGCGGCCAGCACCGGGGTGAGCAGCAGCAGCGTCAGCAGGGACACGGCGACGTCCACCAGCCGCTTCACCCGCCACCAGGGGCTGCGGTAGACCGCCCGCCGCCGCCGGACCAACGGGATGCCCCAGATCTCGTCGGTGTAGCGGTTGATGTCGTGCAACTCGAACAACCGGGGGACGACGAAGACGTCGACGTCGAGCCGGTCGCAGGTGCGCAGGATGTCGACGAGCTCGTCCTCGTCCACCCCGCCGTAGGCGACGATCACGTCTCGGACGGCCTCCTCGCGGATGACCCGGCCGAGCTGGTCGTAACCGCCGAGCAGTGGTGCGGGGAGCAGGGCCCGCGCGTCCTCGGGCACGTCCGTGTCGAGGAAGCCGATCGGGTCGAGGCCGTAGTTGCGCCGCTCGAGCAGCGTCACCGCTACCCGGAGGCCGACCGGACCGGCCCCGACGACGACGGTGCGGTGCCGGACGAACCCGCGGCACCGGGCGGTGTGCACGACGCGGTAGGCGACCAGGCGCACGACGAGGACCGCCACGAGCAGCGCGGCCACGTGCACCACCTGGCGGCCCGCGGTGTCGACGTTCGGGAGGACCTCCGCCATGGCGACCTTGAACGCCCACGCCACGGCGACCGCGGCCAGGACGTACGGCAGGTCGTCGAGCAGCGACAGGGTGAGCCGGGAACGGTAGAGGCCTGCGCGCCAGAAGACGAGCAGGAGGAAGACCAGCGCGAGCCCCTGCGCCACCAGGGAGCCCGGCTGCGTGAGCACGGTGGCCACCGCGAAGGCGACGATGTCGGCGAGGACGAGGTAGGGCGCGACTCCCATCCGCAGCCACCAGGTCCCCCGGCCGGCGGTCACGGTCGTCCGGGCACGGGCGGCCTTCGTGGCTCCCCCCGCCCGGACGGCCCCCGTGCGGCCGCGTCCCGGCAGTCGCGTCCTCGTCCCGGACGCAGCGTCGCCCCCCGTGGCGTCGACCATGACCCTCCCCGTTGCCGCGCCGACTGCCCGGCGCGGTCAGCGGATCGTGGCATCTCCCACGACCATTCGCCATTCCGGGCTCATTCCGGCGATTGACCCCGAAAGGTGATCTCCGAACACATCACCCGCCGGACCGGAATGGTCACGCAGCGCTGTCGGCGACGCTCAGTACGCGCCGGAACCACGGAGGACGGCACCCACCGTCTTCCAGAGGATCATGAAGTCGAACGCCAGCGACCAGTTCTCCACGTACCGGACGTCGAGCCGGACGGCGTCGTCCCAGGAGAGATCGGAGCGACCGCTGACCTGCCACAGCCCGGTGATGCCGGGCTTCACGAGCAGTCGGCGGCGCATGTCGAAGCCGTACTGCTCGACCTCGCGGGTCACGTGCGGGCGCGGGCCGACCAGGCTCATGCTGCCGCCGAGGACGTTGAGCAGCTGAGGCAGCTCGTCGAGCGAGTAGCGGCGCATGACCGCGCCGACCCGGGTCACGCGCGGGTCGCGGCGCATCTTGAACTGGACCGCGTTGCCCTCGTTCTGCTCGTGCAGGTCCAGCTCGACCTTGTCCGCGTCGACGACCATGCTGCGGAACTTGAGGACCTGGAACGGCTGGCCGTCCCGGCCGATCCGCTCGTGCCGGAAGAAGACCGGGCCCCGACTGGTGGCCTTGACCAGGACCCCCAGGGTCAGCAGGAGCGGCAGCAGCAGGAGGACGCCGATGCCGGCCGCCGTGCGGTCGACGACGTCCTTGGCGATGCGGCGGACGCCGGTGAACTCCGGGCGCTCGACGTGCATGAGCGGGAGGCCGGCGACCGGGCGCACGTGCACGCGCGGGCCGGCGACCTCGGTGACCGCGGGGGCCAGCAGGAGCTCTGCCTCGGTGCCCTCGAGATCCCAGCCGAGCTTGCGCAGGTGCGCGCCGTCGAGCTCGGGCGAGGGCAGCACGGCCACGGTGTCCACCTCGTAGCGGCGGACGACGTCGACGACCTCGTCGAGGCTGCCGAGCACCGGCAGGCCGTCGAAGACGTCGCGGTCGCCGGCCGACAGCGGCAGGCAGCAGCCGATGACGCGGTAGCCGTGCCGGGCCTCGCGCTCCATCTGGGCGTTCAGTGCCGCGACGCCGTTCCGGTGGCCGACGAGGACCGTCGTCTGCACGTGCCGGCCCTGGGCACGCTGAGCGTGCAGCCGGAGGCGGAGGGACACCCGGCTGGCGAGAGTCAGCAGGGTCGCCAGCGGCAGGGCGACGACGACGAAGCTGCGCGCGACCTCGAGCTTGAACGCCCAGGAGACGGTGCCGACCGTGGCCAGCAGGAGCGCGGCGGCGGAGAAGACCCGTCGGAACTCCTCGGGGCCGACCCAGAGGAACCGCTGCTCGTAGGTGCGGGCCACGAGCATGGCGCCGAGCCACACCAGCGGCAGGGCGACGACGAGCGAGGTGCTGGCAACCGGCCCGATGAGCGGGCCGTCCTCGGGCACCAGCGACCCGACGACGCCGGCCAGCAGGGCGGCGACGGCGTCGAGGAGAACGAGGCGGCGGACGTAGGACTGGCGCCACGCGCGCCGCGCGGCGGTCCCTTCGCCACGCAGTCGGGGAGCGAGCCACAACCACCGGCGACCGACCGGCTGCAGATCGTGACGAAGCGGTCCGTCACCGACATCGAGCAGAGTCAAGGCACCAACCCCCGTGTCACACCGGCGCAGCAGCGCTCGGCGCGCTGGATTCCCCCGTGGATGCCAGGAACGTCGTCGTTCGACCGGCAGGGAAACCGTAACCGCGCCGTTCCCCTCACGGAAGCCCTCCGACGTCAATTGTGTGACACGCAACTGGTTGAACGCATGATCATCGTCACTGGCAGCATCCTGCCCGCGCCCACCGTGATGCCCCTGCCTCTGACGACCTGCTGGCACTACACCGATCACCGACTGGCACTGACGCGGGTCCCCGTTCAGGTGTGTGAGGCTGGGGCCGTGAGTGAGCGCGGCCGATGACCGGCCCCACCCGGTGGCTGCTGATGGCCGGTCACGTCCCGCCGACCCTGCGCGGCGGCGGCATCGTCCGCTACACGGTCGAGCTGGCGCGCGCCCTCGCCCGCCGCGACGACGTCGAGCTGCACCTGCTCGGCTCCCCTGCCGCGGCGGGGCCGCTGGCCGAGCTCGCAGGCGGGCGCGACCGCGTCCTCACCCACCCGGCGGTGCCCGACCCCCTGCTGCCGGTGTGGGAGCGCTACACGCTGGGCCGGCGGCTGGGGTCCCGTTTCGACGTCGTCCAGGGCGCCAAGCACCTCCTCCCCAGCGGCACGCGGGCGCGGACGGCGCTCACCGTCCACGACCTGCTGCTGTTCGACCGTCCCGACGACTTCCCGCTGCCCAAGCGGACGCTGCTCGGCCGCCCCTACGCGGCGTCGTTGCGACAGGCCGACACGCTGGTCTGCGTCAGCGCGGCCACCCGGGACCGGCTGCTGCGGTGGGATCCCCGGCTCGCGCCCCGTGCGGCGGTCGCTCCGCTGACGACCAGCCCCCAACTGCTGGCCAGCACGCCGGTCCCCGTCGAGGCGCTGGCGGGGCGACGGTTCGCGCTCGTCGTCGGTGACGCCTCGAAGCGCAAGAACGTCGCCGTCGTCGTCTCCGCGTGGGCGGAGGTCGTCCGCAAACGCCCCGACGCCGTGCTCGCGCTGGTCGGCCCGCCGGCTTGGGGCACGGAAGCCTACGGGCCCGACCACGCGCGGCTGCTCGCCGAGGGTTCGATCGTCCAGCTCACCGGCGTTGACGACGGCACCCTGCGCTGGTGCTACGAGCACTGTGCGGTGGTCCTGGCCCCGAGCCTGGCCGAGGGTTTCGGCCTGCCCGCCGTCGAGGCGCTGGACCTGGGTGCGCCGCTGGTGACCTCGCTCGACCCCGCCCTGGTCGAGGTGAGCGGGGACGACGCCGAGCATCTGCCCGCCGAGGACGTGCACGGGTGGGCCGGGGCGGCGCTGCGCCACCTGGACCGCCCGCGGCCGCAGGCGCCGGCGCGCCCGCGGCGCACCTGGGACGACGTGGCGGAGGAGACCGTGGCCGCGGTGCTGGGCGGCCGGGTCAGCGGGAGCTGAGGACCTTCTCCACGACGTCGGCCATGGCCCGGCGGAAGTGGGCCCGGGAGAACGACTCGGCGTGCCGGCGGATGCCGGCGGGGTCGTAGGCGGCCCCGTCGAAGGACGCCAGGGCGCGCGCCCAGACGTCGACCTCGTCCTCGGCGGGGGCGACCGGCACCAGTTCGCCGGTGCGTCCCGGGACGACGGAGTCCCGTGCTCCCCCGGCGTCGATGGCCAGCACGGGCGCGCCGCACGCCTGCGCCTCGACGGGGACGATCCCGAAGTCCTCGACGCCGGGCATCAGCAGGGCGCGGCAGCGGCGGAACAGGTCGCGCAGCCCGTCGTCGTCGACCCGGCCGACGAAGGTGGCGTCCGGGCCGGCCAGCGCCTCGACCTCCGCGCGGGCGCGGCCGTCGCCGGCGACGACCAGCCGGACGCCGGCCTCCTTGGCCGCCCGGACGGCGAGGTCGGGCCGCTTGTAGGGAACGAGCCGGCCGGCGAGGAGGAAGAAGTCCTCGCGCGGCACCTCTGGGTCGGGGCGGTAGTACTCGGTGTCCACCGGCGGGTGCACGACGACGGAGTCGCGACCCCACCAGTCGCGGATCCGGTCGGAGACGGCGCGCGAGTTTGCGACCAGCGTGTGCACGCGGGCGGCGGCGCGCAGGTCGACGGGCCGGTAGGCGGCGGAGAAGGCGGCCAGGCCCGCGGCACCCACCCGGCCGCCGGCCTCGTTGGCCCGCATGGCCGGGTCCCACACCCAGCGGGCGGGGCTGTGCACGTAGGCGACCACCGGCGCGGTCGTGGCCCGGACGACCTGGGTGGCGAAGGCGTGGTGGGAGGCGATGACGACGTCGGACGGCGGGACCGGGAGCCGGCCCATCGCGACCGGGAGCGCCGGCAGCAGGTGGGCGTAGGTGGTGCCGCGGAGCAGCCGGCTGAGGCGGGTGCTGCGGACCCGCGGCGCGACGTCCGCCGGCAGGACCCCGGGACGGGCGATCGGGGCGAGGATCGGCGCGGCCGGCCACTCATGGGCCAACTGCTCGACGACCATCTCCGAGCCGGCGTACTCGGTGAACCGCTCGTGCACGAGGGTCACGCGCGGGCGGCTGTCTCCTGGGGTGTCCGGCACCCGCACATGATGACGGTCGACGGCGGGGGTCGCTCACCTGCGGTTACCCTTCCGAGGCCCCCGTCAGGGGCTTCCCTCGCCTGACCAACACGACGGAGGACGAGTGCCCGGGCCGACGAGCTTCGATCATCGGGTCGCGGTGGTGCTGGCGTCCGCCGGCCGGCCGGAGCTGCTCGGCGAGGTCATTGCGGACCTCCAGCGCCAGACCGTGAAGGACTTCACCCTGGTCGTGTCCGTGCCCGACCAGGCCAGCCTCCCCCCGCAGCCGCTGCCCGAGGGGACGCTCGTGGTACACGACCGCGGCCTGGCCGCTCAGCGCAACGCCGGCTTGGCGGCCGTCCCCGAAGCCACGCACGTCTTCTGCTTCGACGACGACGCCGTGGTGCGCGAGGACTTCCTCGAGCAGGGCGTGGCCTTCTTCGACACCCACCCCGAGGTCGTCGCCCTGACCGGACGGGTACTGCTCGACGGCGCCACGGGGGACGCCATCACCCGTGAGGCCGCCGACGCCGCTCTCGCCGCATCCCGCGGTGAGCCGCTCACCGGCGAGTGGGAGCGGAGGCGGGAGCTCTACGGCTGCAACTTCGGCTTCCGGCCCGACGCCGTCGCCGGTGAGCGATTCGACCCCCGGCTGCCGCTCTACTCCTGGCTCGAGGACCACGACTTCGCCCGGCGCTGCATGCGCCACGGCACCGTGGCCCGCGTACACGACTGCGTGATCGTGCACCGCGGCGTGAAGTCCGGCGGCCGGACGGCGCACGGGCGGCTCGGCTACTCCCAGGTGATGAACCCCGCGTACCTGCACCACAAGGGCAGCTTCCCGCTGTGGCTGACCGTCTACGAGACGCTCCCCCGGGTCGGGAAGAACGCCGTCCGTGCCGTCCGCGGCCCCGAGGCGGACTGGCGACGGGAACGGCTGCGGGGCAACCTGCTCGCCGTCCGCGACGTCCTCCGCCGCCGCTTCATGCCAGAGCGAATTCTCGACCTGGACGTCTAAGCCACAGGGCCACTAGCCAACGTCGTTCGGAAACGCTGAGGCAGCAGCTTGGCGGCCAGGATGACCGCATCCTCGGCGAGGCGCTCTCTGCCCAGACCGCCGTGCTCCAGTGAACGGTAAGCACCGCTCCTGATTGCCGAGGCGAAAAGCCCGAGACGCCGCAACCGACCTCGGTCGTCGTCGTATAGCTTCGCCGAGTTCTCGAGGTAACTGGCCAGATCACGCCATCTCACCGCCGCAGTGGTGGCGAGCCCCGTGCCTGAGTGCCTCTCTAGGAGTTCGGCCCGATACGTCGCCACTTCCGCGAGGTCGAGACTCTGAGAGCGGCCGTTGACCAGTTTCGTCTCGATACGCTGCCTCATCGAGCGGCCGACCTCACCACCGTATAACTGGCCGCTGTGCTGGCGGTACTCCGCCAGCACCTCCTTGAGGACGACGGTGCGGCCGAAAGTCGTCGCCAGGAAGTAGACCCACCGGTCGTGCGACAAGGGCTTGTCCAACGAGTGGACGTCCATGCCTCGCTCGCTCGTGGGGAGTTGCTCGAGCAGAGAGGCACGGAACATCATCGTGAAGCCATAGAAGTTCCCCCACGGGCTGCCGACGAGAGGTTCGACCACATCGAACCCGGGCTCTGAGAGGCGTTCCGGAGGAACGACTTGGCCTTCGCCGTTGATGAATCGGACCCGGTGCGTCGACAGGACTGCACCTTCCTGGTTCAGCGCTTCAGAGCCAGCCTGCAGCTTCCTCGGCAACCAACGATCGTCCTGGTCGCTGAAGGCGATGATTTCGCCCTTGGCGCGCCCCGCGGCTCGAATAAAGTTGTCGGCGAACCCGAGTCGTTCGGTGTTCTGGTGCACACGGATGGGCACCGAGGTTGCCGCGGCCACCTTCTGCACGATGTCGAGCGTTGAATCCGTGGAGCCGTCATCGCTGACGAGGATTTCTGCCGGCCTGAGGGACTGCTCGAGGATGGTGTTCAACTGCTCCTCGACGTACCGCTCTCCGTTGTACGTGCCCATAACCACCGAGATGCTCGCCACTGCCCCGCCCATGGTCGTCGCTACCAACGTTGCTTCAGTCAGCTGATCCTCCCATCAGCCGTCCAACGCGTCAGCCGATGCTGTCGGTTGTATGCCCCGGAGAGGTGGGGCGATCAGGCGTCACCCGCGCTCCTCTGCATTGACGGGCACCTCATTCGACGAAGGAATCGATGTGCCGGTGCTGCGCCACCGACGTAGGCGACGGGGCACGAACCGGTGCACGAGCCGGAGAGCCTCTGCCTGCACCCTCCGGAGGTCAGCGCCTCTTACGGCAACGAAGTCGCCGACGGGGACACCCATGACCCGTGAGGCTGCGACGACCATAAAGGTCGTCAGGACGACGTTGTTGAGGATGCTCGTCCAACAGGCTCCGTAGACACCGAAAAGGGGCACGAGGACCACGAACGCAATCGTGTTGACCACCAAGGTGATCCCAAGCCCCAGGCTGCGGAGCCCGGGCCGTCCCCACGCAGCGACGCCTGACGCGGCAAGCAGACCAGGGATACACAGCACCGCCGAGAGAAGCAGCATCAACGTCGGGACTGTCGCTGCGGTGAATGCCTCACCGAACAGAGGCCCTAACCAGAACGGGAGCGTGGCCCCCAGAGCGGCGCAGCCCCCGAAACCGACCAGCAGGGTGGCCCGAGTTGTCGCGGTGAGTTGCCCGGCGTCAGTCGTCTTGCTGTTCACGCCGAAGAGTGCGTTCTGGATGGCGAGGGCAACGATCAACGGCACGTCAGAGATGGTGCTCGCGACGGTGTAGAGACCCAGATCCTCGACGCTCGACAGCGGCACCATGAAGATCTGGCCGATGCGCGCCAGCAGCATGCTGGCGATGGAACCCACCCAGACCTTGCTGCCGAAGGACGTCAACTCTCTGACGAAGTGGGTGCTCGAGACCCTCCCCGCAGCATCGGTGGGTCCGGGGAGAAGTAGGCGCCAGTACGCGGCACCTGCGATCACGGGAGTAAGCGCGCCAACGAGCAGGGCGGTGAGCACGGTCAAGTCGCCAAGCAGCCACAGCACGACGAGTCCACCGACCCGAGCCACGGTCGTGAGTAAACGCTCAGCCGCGACCGCTCCCCACATCTGCCGGCCCGTAGCCGCGCCCCTGAAGACCCCGACGACGAGCGCCGGAATGGTCAGCGCTGCGGCCAGGAGAATCAAGCGCCCGAGTTCCCGCGCGCCTGCCGACAAGAACGGCAGAGCACCCCACGTCACGAGGACGCACAAGATGCCCAGGACGCTCGTGATCAGGCTTCCCCACAGGAGTCCAGCTCGCGTCCGCCCCGGACGCTTGGCGAGGTGGTAGGTGAGGGCATCCGGCAGGCCCAGCGTGGCAACGGCCAGCATGAGCGCCGCGGGCGCCTGCGCGGCTGCCAACTCACCGCGGCCGGCTGTATCGAGGGCTCGCGCGAGGATCGGCGCAGTCAGCACACCGGCGGCGGGCACCAGGAAACTGGTCGCGGTCATCAGCACGAGTGCGCGGCGGAACGTCGGTGGTTCCCCCGTGGTGGTCGCCAAGCAGGTTCTCCACTCAGATCGCCTCGACCACAGTGCTGTCGGTGGCCGCCCCCGTCATCGGTCATGGCCAGGATGACAGAGGGTCCGAGGAGTGGTCCGGTCAGACCGGTCCCACTGCTGTTCATCCCCCGGATGGGGCTCCTCTCGTTCCGTCGGCCAGGTGCCTCCGGACCTCGTGGGTAGGGTGACGAGCCGTGCTGGCACGCCCGTCGACGTGATCGGGTATGAGTCGTTCGAGTGAGGACGGTGGAATGGCTCCCATCCGGGGCGACGACTCGACCCGAGACGTGATCGTTCTCGGCGCCGGCATCAGCGGCCTGGTGTCGGCCTCCGTGCTGCTCGACGAGGGAGCGCAGGACGTCGTGGTCCTGGACGAGTACGACCACGTCGGCGGCAACCACATCGATCGCTCGATCGGTGACTACACGTTCGACATCGGGAGCCTGATCTTCCAGGACGACTCCCCGCTGCTGACCCACTTCCCGGAGATCCTCGCGAGGTACGTCCCCATCGAGCCCAGCTGGGCCCGGCTGAACCCCCAGGGTGTGGTGACGCACTACCCGTTCTCCATCAGCGACGACGTCCTCGCGGCCGGACCGGTCGAGTGCCTGCGGATGGGGGCGTCAGCCGTGGCCGGCCGGCTCGGCAAGCGCCGTCAGCGGAACGTCCGGGACTTCACCGAACACCTCCTCGGCTCACGGTTCGTCGAACGCTCCGGCCTGGGCTACTACATGGAGCGCCTGTGCGGCCTCCCACCGGAGGACATCGACCTAGAGTTCGCCCACAACAGGCTGGCCTGGCTGGCCGAGCAGGCCAGTCCGGTCAACCTCGTCCGTCGGGTGGTGCGGTCGCGCACCGGCTCGCCCGAACCACCGAGCCACAACCGTCAGCTCGCCCGCCCACGCGAGGGGTACGGCTACCTCTATGAGCCGGCAGTCCGGAGGCTCGAGGACCGTGGTGTGGGCTTCCGGCTCGGCGTGGACCTGCGAGCCGTCCGTCGGGTCGGCGACGTGTTCGAGGTCGAGACGGATGGCGGCGTCCTGCGGACCCTGCGGCTGGTATCGACGATCCCCGTCGAGCGGGCCCTCGCTCTGTGCGGGTTGCAGCCGTCCGGTCTCGAGCCCCTGCCGACAGTGACCCTCGTCAGCCTCTTCTTCAGCTTCCAGGGAGACCGTGGCTTCGGGCCGACGATCCTCTACAACTTCTCCCGCGAGGGCGCTTGGAAACGGGTGACCGTCTACTCCGACTTCTACGGCGAAGCCGGCGGTCGGCAGTTCTTCACCGCCGAGGTGATCGGTGAGCGGGTGGGCGATTCCGTCGAGCGCGGGGAGCGGAACTTCTTGGACCACACACGTGCCAACGGCCTGTTCGCGGGCGACCTCAGGCTCGAGGGAGGTCACGTGCTGGAGAACGCCTATCCCATCTACACGCACGGCAGCGGCGACCGCGCCCGGGAAGGCGTGCGTGCCCTGCGGGCCTTCGGCCTGGAGTCGCTCGGGCGTCAGGGGGCCTTCCAGTACCAACCGACGGCGCGAGCATCGACACTCGAAGCTGAGGCCGCCTTGCGTCGCCATCTAGGGCAATGACGCCAAGCAACGAGTACGGACAGGGGTCTGCTCGGCGATGAAGATCATGCATGTCTTGAAGCACGCCGCTCGCGGCAACGGGCACGTGCATGTCGCCGTGGATTTGGCGTGCGCCCAGGCCGACGCGGGCCATCGAGTCACGTTCGCCAGCACCCGCGGCTCCTACAACGCGCTACTCGAATCCCACGGCGTGGAGGTCGTCGACGTTCCCGAGGCGACGAACGCCCGGTCCGCAGCGAGAGCTGCCCTGGCATTGATACGAATCGCTCGCAGCTTCCGGCCCCACATCATACACGCACACATGATGTCCTCGGCCGTCTTGGCGTTCCCTGTTGCGAAGGTGACCGGAGCCGCGCTGGTCACCACGATGCACAACTCCTTCGACCGGCACTCCGGGTTGATGCGTCTGGGGAGGGTCGTTGTCGCTGTGAGTGAAGCTGAGCGCCACCGGCTTCTGAGACGCGGCTATCCGACTCACAAGGTGAGGACCGTCCTCAACGGCTCCGTCTCGTCGCCTCGTGAGAGCCTGGACGATGAGCACGAGATCACCGAAGTGTCGGTCCCGTGCGTCATGACTCTGTCTGGCCTGCACCACCGCAAGGCGGTTGGGGATGCAGTGCGCGCCTTCGCGACTGCCTTGCCATTCGCGCCTGAGTGGCACCTGAACATCGTCGGATCAGGCCCGGACCGACCAGCCCTCGAGGCAATGGTCGACAAACTCCGCCTCCACGGTTCCGTGCACTTCTTGGGCCCGTCGCTGACACCATGGAGGTTGCTCGAGCAAGCGCAGATTTTCGTGTCTTCGTCGCTGGATGAGCCCTTTGGGTTGAGTCTCGCGGAAGCGCGCGCGGCGGGATGCGCCATTGTCGCGACGGCGGTAGGGGGGGTACCTGAGGTCCTAGACCACGGCCAGGCGGGTCAGTTGGTGCCGGTTGCTGACGTCGCGCGCATGGCGGAGGTTCTCAAGTCCCTCATGACGGACTCAGGCGCCTTGGCGCTATGGCAAGATCGAGCAGCGAAAGGTGCCGAGCGATTCTCGGTCGAACGCATGGCTCAGGACTACCAGGGCGTCTACGAGTCAGTGGCCCGTCGGGAGCGCCCGAACGCCCGTTAGCGCGCAACCGATTCACCTGCCCCAGCTTTGACCGAAGACCGACACCTGAACGTCGATGGATGTCGCTCTCAGGCGATCTGGCGCTGACCACCCACAACTGGGTTCTGCGCGACGGTCGATGGGGGTCGGACTTGTTGACTTCTGGCCGCCGCGTGCAGCGCCGCGTGCGCCAACACCCCGAGCGACAGCCACAGGATGCCGCCACTGTCGGACAGATCAGGTCCTGCCACCACCTTGCAGGCGAGGACAGCGGTTAGCGCCCATACGGCTGGCCGAACACTGAGAACGGACCAACTACGCCTCACGATGGACGCCACCGCGGCGATCAGGAGGAGGAGTCCGATCAGTCCTACAGTGCTCAGCAGCGTGGCCACGAACGAAGATCCACGGTTGGCTCCGAGACCAGCACCAAAGCCGTAAGTGTCAAGGAACACCCGATAGGACTCCGAATCCGAGTTCGATCGGTCGGCGTAAGACGAGGAGGCCACCTTGTCCGCCAGTTCCTGGCCCACCGTGTTCGCGAGTGTGGGCAGCACCCAAACAGCGGCGATGATGCCGCCACACAAGACACCTACGGACGTCCGGCTCAACTTGCTTTGCCGCAACAGGACTGTTGCCACGGCGACGACCATGGCGACTGCGGCGAGCGCGAGCCCGGCCACCAGGAAGGTCGTCGACGTGGAGACAGAACCCAGATACATGGCCACACCGGCCACGGTAAAGAGGGCAAACCTGTGCAATCCACCCACACTTCGCATCCGTGACAGACAATAGGCGATCGTGACGAGACACGAACTGGCCAGTCCCGACGGCTCCGAGAAGATCCCTCGAACCCGTGGTGCTCCCCCTGGCAGCGTCTCGATGATGGTGAAGGACGGCGAATTGTCAAAAAATCCTTCGGGGAAGGGCACCCCCGCGATGTTGTGCAGGTGACTCCACAAACACAGAAGTGTCGTCGTGCAAGCGGCCAGGCCAACGACCTGCGGTCCCGCCCATCGAGAGCGCGCCAGGTAGGCGACCACGCTCACGCTGAGCACCAGGTACACGATCTGGGCGATGTTCGACTTGGTCAGTACACCAGCCGCCAGGTACTCGTCCTGGCCGGCTGGTCCCTCGACCTCCAGCCCGCTGAACAGCAGTGGTGCGACCAGGGTGACGAGCACACCGACCACCACGAGCAGTACCAATGCGCGACTCCCCGGAACAGGGAGCCGCGCACCGTCCTCGGGCGTGCGCGTGTCCCGCAGGACCCGTAGCACCACGCCGACGACTGCACCGATCGCGACCGCGTAGAAGGTCGGGACGGCGACGGCGCCGACGACCACGGCAGCGCCAGTGGGCGTCGCCGCGCCCAGCGCCAGAGCCCGCCCGTAACCGCGCCGGTTGAGGACTCCGTACACGACGACGGCGACCGTGACGATGGTCAGGCCGGTCACTCCGCCTCCTCCTGCGCTGTCACGGGCGCCGCCAGCGGAGCTGCATCAACGACCGGACCAACCGCCCTGGGGCGACCAGGACGGCGAGGCACCAGGCGGCGACGACCAGACGCGCGACTGCACGCTCGGGGCCGGGGTGCAGCGGGGACCGCAGGACGTCGGCCAGCAACCGCAGGTGGCCGTCACCGCGCAACGGGCGCTCGCCCGGCGTCAGGCGGGCCGCCGCCACCCGGAACTGCAACAGCTCGCGGCTCCGGCGCAGTGGCCGCTCGTCGATCTCGGCGTCGGAGACCCCGCGGGACCGCTGGGCGAAGCGCCACCGGTCCCGTGCCCGCTCCACCTCGCGGGCCGGCCGGTCGTCGTCGGCGAGCACGTCGCTGTCGTTGCTGCCGTGCTTGCGATAGGCGACCGCCACGTCGGGCACGGTGACGACGTCACCGTGGAACGGCGCCGCGGCGAGGGGGCCGGAATCAGCGGCGCGCCCGGTGGTCGGATCGAGCGGGAAGATCCGATCCAGGAACCACCGGGCGTAGGCGTTCCCCGATCCCGGAGGAGTGGGGTACGCCGACGTGCGTTCGGCCCAGCGCCGGATCTGGGCGGGCGTGGGCACCGGCCGCCACTCGGGGAAGGGCCGCCCGAAGGGGACACCGCTCGCGTCGATCCGCTGCATCCGGAACTGCGCCTTGCTGACCAAGGGACCCCAGACGCGCACGAGCCGTTCCGGCAGCTCCGGGGGGAGGACGTCGTCCGCGTCGAGGAACACCACGACGTCACCGGTGGACGCGGCGAACCCCCGGTTGGCGGCGACCCGCTGACCACCGTTGGGGCCGGCGAGGAGGGTGACGCGATCCGCGTAGCGCTGCAGCACCTCGGCCGAGTCGTCGGTGGAGCCGTCGTCCACGACGACCACCTCGACGTCGTCCCAGCGGAGAGCCAGAGCGCTCTCCACGGCCGTGGCGACGTAGTCCGCGTAGTTGTAGTTGGTGACGACCACGCTGAGCCGCTTCACGGCCGAGTCGTCGGGACGGCTCGATCTCTCGGCACGGGTCCCTCCCTCTCGGCACGTGCGACGACCGCATCCCAGGGCCGTCTGGCCTGGACCCGCAGCGTAGGCCCGAAGCGGGAGCGGGGACGCGCTGACGTCGCATTCGGCCTCCCGTGGTGACCCGGAGGGGTGTGCTCCCCCCGGTGACCGGGCCGCCTCGGTGGGCAGACCAGGCATGATCGGCGTCGACCGCCTGAACGGGCCGGTGGGTGAGCGACCGTCCGACGGGGGACGACGATGCTGAGCAAGGTGCGGCGCCTCGGCCGACGCATGCGCCGTCCCGGCTCCTCCCGGCTCTTCCGGTGCCTCGTCGTGGCCGACGTGGACCTCGACGCCGAGACGGCGACCCCCCGCCCGGTGTCGACGCCGTTCGCCGAACCGCCCGAGGGCGTGCACGCCTTCGTCTGGCTGCACGGCATCCCCGTGGCGGAGGTGACGCTGGCCGGTGACCCGGAGACGCTCCTCGAGGAGCTGCCCTGGCTAGCCCGAGCGGCGGCGGCAGAGGCGGTGGAGGACCACCTCGCACAGCACGCGCCCGGCAGTGGGCGGCCGCCCGACGAGCGCGCTCCGTGCACGGCGGAGGACGACCGGTGGCGGGCGACCGCGGACGGAGCGCTCCTCACGGTCGTCGTCTGCACCCGCGACCGGCCCGACGACCTGGAGCTGTGCCTGACGGCCCTGGACGGCATGACGGTCGACGTCGCCGAGGTGCTGGTGGTCGACAACGCCTCCACGACCGACCACACCCGCGAGGTCGTGGCGTCCCATCCCCGGGCCCGGTACGTGCGGGAGCCGCGGCGTGGCCTCGACTGGGCCCGCAACCGGGGCCTCATCGAGACCCGGACGCCCCTGGTCGCCTACGTGGACGACGACGTGCTGGTCCACCCGCGATACGCCGAGGCGCTGCTCATGGCCTTCGCCGCCCACCCGGACGCGGGCGCGATCACCGGCCTCGTCACCCCGGCGGAGCTCTCCACTCCCGCGCAGGTCCAGTTCGAGGCGGCCGGCGGCTTCGGCCGCGGCTACCGGCAGCGACGTCTGCAGGCGGAGTCGACCGACCCGCGGGACACCGCGCGGGTCGTCTTCCACATCGGTGCGATCGGCACCGGCGCCAGCATGGCGTTCCGCCGGGGGCGCATCCTCGCCGTCGGCGGCTTCGATCCGGCACTCGACGTCGGGACCCCCACCCACGGTGGCGGTGACCTCGAGGCGCTGTGCCGGCTGCTGACCGCCGGGGACCTACTGGTCTACGAGCCGGCCGCCGTGGTCCGCCACCGGCACCGGCGGACGATGGCCGAGCTCAGAGCCCAGCGACGCAGCGACGGGACCGGGAGCGCGAGCCTGCTGGTGGGTGGAGGGCGGAAGCTCGGGCCTGCGCACCACCGTCAGTGGAAGCTCATCGCCGCCCGGTGGTTCGCCAAGAACACCTCCTGGACGCTGGCCGGCAGCCTGCTCTGGCCGCGCGCTCGCCCCATGTCCCTGACGCTCGCCACCGCAGGCGGCTGGATCGCCGCCCTCACCCGCGGCTACTACCGTCAGGCGGTCGCCCAGGCCCGCCGGGAGGCGGCAGCGCACCCGGACGAACCCGTTCTCCACCCACTGTGACGCCCGCTCAGACCTGCGGATGGACCAACGGCGGCGCCGTCGGTTCCTCGGGGTGCGCGGCCGCCTGCTCGGCCGCCTGAGCGAGCGCGGCTCGATACAGGCTCCCGGTGGCGGCCCGGGCCGCTCCACGAGCCTCGGCCCAGGTGAGTCCCGGAGGCCACAGCTCCGGGTACAGCAGGGTGCGCGCGAGGTTGCGGCCGTGGTGCGTCACCGCCCAACGGAGGGCCTGCCGCCGCAATCCGGCGTACACCCGGCGTCCGTACCGCCGGCCCGCCCCCAGCCACCAGCTGTAGGAGCCGGTCCCGTCACCGCGACGCTGGCGGTGGAGGGCGGCCATCGTGGTGCGGTGCCTGTGCAGGACGACGGCCGACGGCTCGTACACGAGCGTGTGCCCGGCCGCGACGACACGGAAGAACATCTCGAGGTCCCCGGCGCCGCCGGTCGGCGTGCCCACGTCGAGCGCTGGATCGAAGCCACCGAGCGCGAGCGCCGGCTCGCGCAGGACGGCCATGTCCGCTCCGGTACCGGCATCCCCCATGGCCCCGGCCTGCCGGGCGGGGGGGGGGGGGGGGGGGGGGGGGGGGGGGGGGGGGGGGGGGGGGCGGGGGGGGGCGCGCGGGCGGGGGGGGCGCGGGGGCGGCGGGGGGCGGGAGGTCGCGGTGCGGGGGGGGGCGGGGCGGGGGGGGGGCGTGCCGGGGGTCGCGGTGCGGGTGGTCGGCGTGGCGGTGGTCGCGGTGCCGGTGGTCGGCGTGCCGGTGGTCGGCGTGCCGGTGGTCGGCGTGCCGGTGGTCGGCGTGCCGGTCGTCGGCGTGGCGGTGGTCGGGGTGCCGGTCGTCGGGGTCGACGCGTCCGTGGCCGGCGTGCCCGTACCGGGCGAGGCCGGCGTACCGGTGGCCGGCGTCCCGGCATCCGCGCCCGGC